>CALXGF010000061.1 GCA_944387735.1 uncultured Oscillospiraceae bacterium | reverse complement strand
TTGCAGCAGATAGACAAGTCCATAGAGGAATCCGCCTACGACATGGGCGCCGACAGCCTGAAAGTCTTCATGACCGTGACCCTGCCTTTGATAAAGGACTCCTTCCTCTCGGGCCTGGTCACAGCCTTTGTGCGAAGCATCACCGCCATTTCCGCCATCATACTGCTGGTGACTCCCCAGTTTTTGCTCATCACGGTGCAGATAAACGAATTTGCGGAAAAGGGCTCTTACAGCCTGGCCTGCGCCTTTGCCACCATACTTATCATCATAACCTACGGCGCCGTGCTGCTGATGAACCTGTTTATAAAGCACTTCGGCACCAGCCGGAAAATAAAGGAGGACAACTGAGCCATGGAAAAAACAAAGAAAGGCGTCCGCCTGGAGCATATCTCCAAGATATATCAGGACCCCAAGACCGGCAAGGATTTCTATGCCGTGCATGACACCTCCCTGACCATAGAGCCGGGCAGCTTTGTGACCCTCCTGGGCCCCTCCGGCTGCGGCAAGACCACCACTCTGCGTATGATCGCCGGCTTTGAAAGCCCGGACGAAGGTGAGATCTACCTGGGGGACGAGCCCATAAACGAGCTGACTCCCAACAAGCGGGACACGGCCATGGTCTTCCAGAGCTACGCCCTGCTGCCCCATTATAACGTCTTTGACAACGTGGCCTACGGCCTGAAGCTGAGGAAGGTACATAAGGACGAGATAAAAGAGCGGGTAATGAAGATATTGGAGCTGGTGGAGCTCAGCGGCATGGAAGGGCGCATGACTAACCAGCTCTCCGGCGGCCAGCAGCAGAGAGTTGCTCTGGCCAGAGCCCTGGTGATAGAGCCCTCGGTGCTCCTCTTTGACGAGCCTCTTTCAAATCTGGATGCGAAGCTCCGCATCTCCATGCGTACCGAGATCCGGCGTATCCAGCAGGAGGTGGGCATAACCGCCATCTACGTCACCCACGACCAGAGCGAGGCCATGGCCCTGTCGGACAATATCATCATTATGAACAAGGGCGTGGTGGCCCAAATGGGCACGCCTCAGGAGATATACTACCACCCAAACAGCGAGTTTGTGGCCGACTTCATCGGCGAGGCAAACTTTCTCAAGGGCAGCCTGACCGGCCAGAAAGACGGGCGGGCCAGCTTCAGCATCGAGGGCAACAGCCTGGAGGTTGAGAGCAAGGGAGAGCTGGAGCAGGGGAAAGAATACACTCTTGTGCTCCGCCCCGAATCCGCCTGCCTGGCGGACGAGGGCGGCCTGCCCTGTAAGGTCACTCTCAGCTGCTTCATGGGCTCCTACCAGAACTATCAGGTCATGGTGGGCAACACCCTGGTAAAGCTTACCGAGAGCAATCCCAAGAACAAACGCATATACAAGGTGGGGGAGAGCTGCACATTGAAGTTCGAACCCGACGCCGTGCATATCCTGTAAACGAGGCAAAATCCGATTCCCTGCCGCTGCAAAAGCAGCGGCAGGTTTTTTTATTGGCCCTAATTGTAAAAAGAGGGGGGATTGTGATAAAATCATGGCGTAAATCCAGACGGTGGGCCGGGAGGGAGAGACGGAGATGAAAAGGATACTTGCGGCAGCTCTTGCGCTGCTGGCGGTTTTCACGGCGGGCTGCCGCAGGACCGGCGGCAGCGACCTAAGTTCTTTTGCCCCCGGTGAGGACCGGCGGCTGGTGATCTATACCTCCCATAAGCAGGAGGTATATGAGCCCCTTATAAGAGAGTTTGAACAGCGCAGCGGTATCTGGGTGGAGCTGGAGACCGGCGGAACTACGGAGCTTTTGCAGCGCATTGCCCAGGGAGACACGGACTGCGACCTGATGCTGGGAGGAGGAGTGGACAGCCTGGGGGCCTATGCCCGCTGCTTCAGCCCCTACTACAGCATATATAACGACAATATCGACCCGGATTATCGCAGCGCCGACGGCAGCTACAGCCCTTTTTCCGCCCTGCCTGTGGTGATTATTTACAATACAAAGCTGGTGCGTATGAACCCGCCCCAGGGCTTTGCCAGTCTCTTGGACCCGGCTTGGCAGGGGAAGATCGCCTTTGCCGACCCGGAGGTGTCCGGCTCCAGCTACACCGGGCTATGCACCTTGCTCCAGGCCCTGCCTGGGGACCGGATGGAGAACCTGAAAAAATTTGCAGCGAATTTAAAGGGGAGGCTGCTCTCATCCTCCGGGGAAGTGGTCAGCGCCGTGGCCGAGGGCAGCTGCTATATAGGCGTGACTCTGGAGGAGACGGCCCTGAAGGGCATTGCCGAGGGCAACGATATAGCCTTGGTCTACCCTGAGGAGGGCACCAGCGCCCTGGCCGACGGGGCGGCGGTGGTGGCCGGCTGCGCCCATGAGGACAATGCCAGGAGATTTATAGACTTTATGCTCAGCCCGGAGGTCCAGCAGCGGCTGGAGGAGGACTTTTCACGCCGCAGCGTCTGGGACGGCGCCGACGGACTGGAGGATATCCCCCTGATAAGTTATGACCTGAGCTGGGCCAGCGGGGAGCAGCAGAGCCTGCTTGGCCTGTGGAAAGAACAGTTTGAAGGAGCGGAGAAATGGTAAGCTGGATAAAAAGCTCCTTTCGCAACCGCATCTTTGTCACCGTGCTGTTGGTGACTTTGCTGCCCATGCTGCTTTGCGATGTGTTCGTCATGCAGATTGCCATAGGCCGCAGCGAGGAGCTGCTCTATCAGCAGGCCGGGGCTGAGCTGGGGCAGCTGGAGCAGGAGCTGGAGACTATGCTGGAGCAGGCGGAAGAGCTGACTCAGGAGCTGGCGGGCAGCACCGTGGTACGCAGCGCCCTGCGCCGGGGCGGCAGCGACTCCAAGCTGTTGTACCAATTTTTATATCAGAAGAGCGCCCATCTTCGCAATTATGCCGTGGCGGAGATCTACGACAGTGAAGGGCGGCGCTGCTACAGCAGCGACAGCAGCAGGACGGACGTCCGGCTGTCCACCGACTGGGGGGCCTTGCGCTCGGCGGGGGAATCCCAGGGGCTGTGCCTGCAGGCCGATAGTGAACCGGGCCTGACTCTGGCCAGAGCCGTACGCAGCTTTGACGGGGGCATATTGGGATATATCCTCATCCGGGTGACAAAGACAGGCTTTGACGCTCTGCTGGGGGACAGCTTCGGCTCCGCCAACGACCTCTTTCTTCTGGACGGCACCTGGCGGCAGATATACTGCTCCGACAGCATACATACCCAGGAAAAGGTGGAGGAGCTGAGACGGGCCCTGCTCTCCGGCGAGGAGCTGAGCAACGGGTATTACAGCGTCTATCTCCGGCGGCTGGAGGACAGCGGCTTTACTCTTGTGCTCAGACAGCCCAAAATATATACCCCCCAGGTTATGAACTCGGTGTACTACGCCTGTCTGATGATGGGCCTGCTGTGCCTGGTGCTGAGCCTGGTCTGCGCCTGGATAATCAGCCGCTATCTCTCAAAGCCGGTGAAAGAGCTGGACGAGGCCATGGGCCGGGTGGAGAAGGGGGACTATCAGGTAGAGCTCTTAAGCGACAGAAGCGACGAAATGGGCAGGCTGAACTCCAGCTTTAACCGCATGACCAGGGAATACCGGCAGAACCTGGAACGTTCGGTGCAGCATGAGCGGGAGCTGAACGAGACGGAGCTGTCCATGCTCCAGGCTCAGCTGAACCCCCACTTTTTGTATAATACTCTGGACAGCATGAAATGGCTGGGAGTCACAAACCGGGTGCCCCAGGTGGCGGCCATGGCCACGAGCCTGGCGGCCCTGCTGAGGGCGGGCATATCCGGGGACAAGCTGATACCTCTGGAGCAGGAATTGGAGCTGCTGGAGAAATATCTGGATATACAGACGGTGCGCTTTGAGGACCGCTTCACCTGGGAGACGGATATAGACGAGAGCTTCCAGCATTGCCTGGTGCCCAAGCTCATCCTCCAGCCCCTGGTGGAGAACGCCCTTATCCACGGGGTGGCAAATATGGACGACGGCTATATAAAGCTCTCCGCCTCGGCCCGGGAGGAAACTCTGGTGCTGGCGGTGGAGGACAACGGCCAGGGCATACCCCAGGATATACTGGAGAAGCTCAAGAATCCGGAGCGGGAGATGCCGGCAGGCCACCTGGGCTTGAAGAACGTGGACAGGATAGTGCGGCTGTATTACGGACGGGAGTACGGCATATCCGCCGTCTCCGCTCCCGGCAGAGGCAGCCGGGTGGAACTGAGTCTGCCCATGGGGAAAAAGGAGGATAAGGATGCTTAAAGTACTCGTAATAGACGACGAGACCGTGGTGCGCCGGGGTATAGTCCTGGGCGTTGACTGGGCTGCCATGGGCTGCGTGGTGGTGGGAGAGGCCGCCAACGGCGAGGAGGGCCTTCTGGCTGCGGAGCGCTACAGTCCCAACCTTATAATCACCGATGTGCGTATGCCCAAAATGGACGGCATAGAGATGCTCAGGGAGCTGCGCCGCCGGGGCTGCCGGGCCCATGCGATACTCCTCACCGCCTACAGCGACTTTGAATA
>CALXGF010000060.1 GCA_944387735.1 uncultured Oscillospiraceae bacterium | reverse complement strand
AGATGCTGGAGAAGATATCCGGCTTCACCATTGAGGAGGCCAAGGCTTACCTCATCTCCAACATCCGGGACGATGTCACCCATGAAATGGCCATGAAGGTCAAGGAGATCGAGGCCCAGTACAAGGAGGAGGCAGACTCCCGGGCAAGGGAGATCATCGCCACCGCCATTCAGCGCTGCGCCGCCGACCACGCCAGCGAGATCACCGTCTCCGTCGTACCTCTCCCCAACGACGAGATGAAGGGCCGCATTATCGGCCGTGAAGGCCGGAACATCCGCAGCATAGAAACCCTCACCGGCTGCGACCTTATTATCGACGATACCCCTGAAGCCATTACCGTCTCCAGCTTTGACCCGGTGCGCCGGGAAGTGGCCCGCCTGGCCCTGGAGAAACTTATCCAGGACGGCCGCATCCACCCCGCCCGTATCGAGGAGATGGTGGCCAAGGCCCAGAAGGAAGTCAACGCCGTCATCAAGGCCGAGGGCGAAAGAGCCGTGTTCGAGACCAATATCCACGGTCTGAACCCGGAGATAATCAAGCTTCTGGGCCGCATGAAGTACCGCACCAGCTACGGCCAGAACGTGCTGAACCACTCCATTGAAGTCTCCCATATTGCAGGGCTGCTGGCCTCGGAGCTGGGCGTGGACGTGAACGTGGCAAAGCGGGCAGGTCTGCTCCACGACCTGGGCAAGTCCATCGACCACGAAGTTGAAGGCAGCCACGTCACCATCGGTGTGGATATTGCCAGAAAATACAAGGAGTCCGAGGCCGTCATCCACGCCATTGAGGCACACCACGGCGACGTGGAGCCCCACACAGTGGAAGCCTGTCTGGTCCAGGCCGCAGACGCTATCTCCGCCTCCCGGCCCGGCGCCCGGCGTGAAAACATTGAAAACTACGTCAAGCGCCTTGAGAAGCTGGAGGAAGTCTCCAAGAGCTTCCCCGGCATCGCCAGTTCCTACGCCATTCAGGCCGGCCGTGAGATACGCATCATGGTCAAGCCTGAGGATGTCAGCGAGGACCAGATGGTCCTGCTGGCCAGGGACATTGCCAAGAAGATCGAAGAGGAGCTCACTTACCCCGGTCAGATAAAGGTCCATGTCTTCCGTGAGACCAAGGCCGTGGATTACGCAAAGTAAAAACAAAATCGTTCAGCCTGCTTTCCTTTCCGGAAAGCAGGCTGATTTTATTTTCCATGTTCAGTTTTCAAAGACGCTGTCTATGCTGCTGCTCACATAGTCGGAGATACGCAGCTCCTCCAGCCCTCTGTCCTTCAGCAGAAAGCAGCGGTCCGCCACCTTCAGGGCGCTCTCCAGATCGTGGGTCACCAGCAGCATACTGAAGCCATAGCTGTTTTGAAGGCTCTTCAGAAGCCGCAGAAGATTTGCTTTGCTGGAGGGGTCCAGCATGGAAGTGGGCTCGTCCGCCAGCAGCACCGCCGGCTCCATGGTCAAAGCCCTGGCTATGGACGCTCTCTGCTTCTGGCCCCCGGAGAGAGTCTTTATCTTCTTTTTCAGAAAGCTCTCCTCCATGGGCAGACCCACATCCTTTAAAGCGGAGCGGGCCATTTCCTCTTCCCGGCCCAGCTTAGCCAGGAGTCGGGGCTCCGACACCGCCTGGAGCACCGTCATGTGGGGATTCAGCGAGGTCTCGCTGTCCTGGAACACCATCTGCACTCCCCCCTCCCGGCGGTGTAGCTGCTCCATGTCCGCCGCCTCCCCCTGAAAGAAGAGGCTGCCGGTCTGGAAATCTCTCAGATAGCCCCCCAGAATTCCCGCCAGGGTGGTCTTGCCGGAGCCGGAGCGGCCCACCAGGGCCACCACCTCTCCGCTGCGGACCTTTATGGACACATTTTCCAGCACCTGTTGTCTGCCGTAGGCCTTGGAAATATTCCGGCCCTCCAGCAGAGTGATGATGCCGCCCCGGAGGCAGGCTATCAGCCGCCCGTCTCCCCAGTCCTTCAGCTCCGGGGCCTCCTGGCCGCACAGAGGCTGGCTCTGGGTACAGCGGCCATAGAAGGGGCAGCTATGGTGAGGCTTATCCACCTTGACCTCCGGCCGTATTCCCCACACATCCCGGACGATATTCAGACCCGTGGAGGCGTTTATGAGCCCCCGGGTATAGGGATGCCTGGGGTAATCCAGAATATCCGCCGTGGGGCCCATCTCCTCCACATGGCCGTTATACAGCACCATCATCCGGCTGCTGAGCATGGAGGATAGTTTCATGTCGTGGGTGATTATCACAAAGGCTATGCCCTTCTCCCGGTTCAGTCTCTTTACCAGGTCCGCAAAGGCGTCTCTGGCCGCAACATCCAGGGAGCTGGTGGGCTCGTCCAGCAGCACCAGCCTGGGCTCCAGCGCTATGGCGGTAGCCAGAAGGAAACGCTGGGCCATCCCGCCGGAGAGCTCCCTGGGATAGCGGCCCAGGTCCTCCGGGCTGAGACCCACGGTCTCCATCAGCTCTCTCATCCGCCCCGGCAGCTCTCTGGTTGGATAGCCCCGGCGCAGCACTTCCTTCAGCTGTTCCCTCAGCGTCATGCTGGGGTTGAGCCAAGCGGTGGAATTTTGGAAAGCCACCGCAAAGGAGCGCATACGCAGCTGTCTGCGCTGCTCTTCCCTCATTCCCAGCAGCTCTCTTCCCTCCAGCAGCACCTGGCCGGATACCTTTACCCCCTCCTCCCAGAGGCAGCTGAGGCCCTTTAAAAGCGTAGTCTTGCCGGAGCCGGACTCCCCCACTAGCGCCAGTATCTCCCCGTAGTCCAGGCTGAAGGACAGGGGGTGGAGACTGAACTCCGGATAGGACAGGCTTAAGTTTTTGACCTCCAGCAGTTTGTTCATCTCTCTCACTCCTTCTCCAGCCAATAGCTCTCCAGGGCTCTGGTGAGCAGGCGCAGCAAAAGCGCCGATATTACCAGGGAAAAAACCGGCGGCAACAGCCACCACTTCCAAAACTCGGTGAAATATATTCCTTTAAAAGCAGTGCAGCGGGCTATCATCAGTCCCCAGGATTTCGCCAAAGGGTCGGACAGACCCAGGAAAGCCAACGACGATTCCTGGACTATTGCCCGCCCTGTCACTGCTATTGAGCTGATAGCCAGCAGGGGCATGATATCCCGGCTCATGTGGGTTTTGAACAGGTACCACAGTCCTCCTCCGTAGCTCCTGGCCAGGATGAGATAACGGGTCTTTCTCAGGGACATGGTTCTGGCTCTCACCTGTTTTGCTATAGGGGCCCAGGAAAAGGCGGCAATAATGCAGATGATATTCAGACTGCTCTGGCCGAAGAAGGCTCCTATCACTATCATTATGGGTAATTGAGGCACGGAGAGGAAAAGATTGATGAGAAACTCCACCAACATATCCACCCGGCCTCCGGCATAACCTGCCGCAACTCCCAGCGCTCCTCCCAGGAGGAAGGCAATTACAGCCGTAGACAGTCCGATGCTCATGCTGTGGAAAAAGCCTCCGGATATCTGGGCAAAGATGTCTATACCCAGGTTGTCTGTGCCCAGCCAGTGCTCCCCGGAGGGGGCCTCCAGAGAAGCTCCGGAGGGGAGTTTTGCGTCCATGGGATAAAAGAGCGCTCCCCAGGCAAAAAGCAGCGTCAGCAGCAGGAGAGCCAGGGCGATAAGGATGATGCGCTTCACAGGCTGCCCCCCCTTTTCCCGTCGCTTAGGGCGTTTATCATGTCCGCAGCAAAGAGGCTCAGCAGCACCAAGACCGTGCTGAGAAGGAAGACTCCCTGAATGAGGGGATAGTCCCGGTACTTCACCGCTTCCCGCATCACCGTTCCCAGGCCGGGGTAGGCAAATACGTTTTCCACCAGCATTGTCCCGCCTATGGCCGAGCCCACGCTGAGGAAGAAGCGGGCCACTATGGGAGGCAGGGCGTTGCGGAAGATATAGTGCCGCCTTATGCGCCCCTCTTTAAGGCCCTTGGCCCTGGCGGCCAGTACATAGGGCCGCTCCAAAATGCCCAGAAAGCTGGCCCTGGCAGTAAAATAAAAGCCGGGTATCGTCGCCAGGCTCAGGGCGGCAATGGGCAGCATGGCGTGGAGCAGCACGTCCTTTATCCAGTCCCATTCGCTGTAGTATACGCCGAAGGCAGTCGCCGCTCCGGAGAGCGGTATCCAGTCTACTCTTGCCGCCACCAGAAACAGCAGCAGTATGCCCAACAGAAAATGGGGCAGCTCCCCCAAAAGGGAGAGCAGGGCGTATAGACTTCCCTCCAGCTTTTTTCGACGCAGGCCCAGAAGGGCCAGGGCTATGCCCAGGATAAGGCTCAGAACCAGGGCGGATACCATTATAAAGGCAGTCCAGGGCAGACGTTCCAGCAAAAGGCTGGACACTGCCTGCTTGTAGTGTATGCTGTAGCCCAGGTCTCCCCGGAGATTGCTTTTGACGTTCTCCCACAGCTGGGCAAAAAATGGCTTGTCCAGGCCGTAGTAGGAGCGGAGATACTCCTTCAGCTCCTCCGTCATCTCGGTGCTGCTCTCCTCTCCGGCGGCGGCGCTCTGATAATCAAAAGGGTCCCCAGGCATCAGCCTGGGGATGGTAAAGTTTACAAGATAAATTACCACAAAGGAGCAGAGCATAAGCAGTATTTTCTTTTTCATTTTGCTTCTTTCTACCCCCTTGCGGTTTTTTCGCAGGTCTCTTACCGGGCCATATAGGACAGGCGGTTCTGCTCCGCCTGCTGATAGGCGTAGGTCTTCATCCAGCCGTCGTAATAGTCCTTGCGGTACATGGAATAGGACGACTGGTTACCCAGGACAAAGAGGGGTATCTCCTCGCTCACCAGATATTCCAGCTCCTTGAACATCTCCCTGCGCTTTTCAAAGTCCGTCTCTTTCAGCTGGCCCTCGGCAAGCAGGGTCATTTGCTCATTGCTGTAACCCCTGGGGCCCATGGAGGCGGGATTGGTACCGGTGTATTTGGAGATGTCGGAAAACAGAGTTCGCATGTAGCCGGGCGGGTTGTTGCCCCAGCCGCCGTTGCCCACAATGGCAAAGTCATAGTCCCCCTTGTTTATACGGTCATCCCGGCTGGCGGAATCCACCGCCTCCACCGTGACGCTCATCCCGGCGGCCTCCAAACCGTTTTTCACTATCTCCCCTATACTTATTCCGTCGGCAGCGTCGTCGGTAAGCAGGCTTATCTCAAAGCCCTTCTCCCCCAAGACTTCCCTTGCCAGCTCCGGGTCGTAGTCGTATTTTACCACATTCTCATTGTAAAACAGGCTGCTCTCCGGCACGTAGCCGGCGCTGCCCACGCTGCCCATGCCCCTGAACACATTGTCCACTATGGACTGGCGGTCCAGGGCGGCGTACACTCCCCGGCGCAGGGAGATGTCCAGAAACTCCGGCAGCTTTTCAAAGTTAATAAGCATCTTGTAGCCCATATCGTCGGCCTTCTCCACAAAGCCTATGGACTCGTCCCCCATGTACTTGTCCTTCAGGTCGGCGGGCATGGAGGCTATGTCTATCTCCCCGTTTTCAAAGGCCAGCAGCTCGTCGCTGACAGGGACGAAGAGGATGCGCTGTGCCGCCTGCTTCCCGTTCACCCAGCCGTCAAAGGCGGTGAACTCATAGCTGCCGGTAGCCCCCTCATAGCCTGTACACATATAGGCCCCGCTGCCCACCAGGCAGTCCGGCACATTGTAGGTATAGGGGTCCTCTACATTTTCCCAGATGTGCTTGGGCAGTATCACAAAGCTGCCCAGGTTTGAAAGAGTGTCGGCGTCGGCCTCCTTCACTGTGATGGTGATGGTATAGTCATCTATTATCGTATAGCTGTCCACAATAAAACCGTCCCCTGCCCCCAGGCTGTTGGTCACCGGGGGGTACTGCCGGAAATAGTCTATGGTAAAGGCCACGTCCTCAGTGGTAAGGGGCTCCCCGTCATGGAAGCTCTGGCCCTTAAAAAGGGTGAAGGTATAGTCCTTGCCCTCAAAGCTCCAGCTCTCCGCCAGCCATGGCACGTCTCCCGTCTCGTCCTTTTCCAGAAGGCTGGCAAAAACCAGGCGCATTTTGGCCTGCCCCGGTCCCCTGGACACATTCAGATAGGGACTGGGCACGCCCCAGTCGGCGCCCCCGGCCAGCTTTAAAGTGTCCACCCTATAGGAGTTCTCAGGCCCTCCGGAGCTTCCGGCCTCCCCGGAGCTCTCCCCTCCGGCGGCTGCCGGAGCATTCACATGGCTCTCACAGCCGCTGAGCAGGCTCAGGGCAAGGCATATTATTAAAAATAAGGAAATCAGTTTTCTTTTATTCAAGACGGCTTCGCCTCCCTTTTAACAGTCTGCCGCAGCAAGTTTATTGTATATTAAGCAAAAAGCCTCTGCAAGCCCCCAGGGGGGATACGATAATTATACAATTTACTGCCCTGTGTATAAGTTTTGCCTGTCTATCCCCCCTGGGGGCTTGCGGTCCGGGGCGGCCTTTGTTATCTTTGATATACGGCTTTGAGTAAGAAGCCCGGTATTTTTCTCCCCAGGAGGTGGGCTATGGACGCTGCAAAATGGGATAAGCAGGCCGGGGATTACCAGCGTGTATATGAATCCGGGATCAGCGATTATAACCGCAGACTTATGCAGTTTCTCCTTGACAGCGGCATGCTGTACCCCGGCTGTAGGGTGCTGGATGTGGGCTGCGGCGTGGGGAAATACGGCAGCTACTTTGCCGCCCTGGGCTGCGATGTCACTCTTACGGATATCTCCCCGGAGATGCTCCGCCGGGCGGAGGAGAATATGCGCCCCTTTACCGGCCCTTGGCGCACGATAGCCGGGGACTTTGAGACTATGGAAGCTTCCGCCCTGGCCACCGCCGGGCCCTTCCACCTGGCAATTTCCACCATGAGTCCCGCCATCCACAACCTGGCCACGGTGAAAAAGCTCAGCGAGCTTACCGAGGGTTGGTGCCTGCTCACCAATTTCGTCTCCTGGCGGCAGCCCCTCAGGGACAGCTTCTACAGCGCCCTGGGCTACGAGCCCGCCCAGTCCATGGCCGGCGGGCTGGACAGCCTGGGCCCGCTGGTAGAGGCCGTAAGGCAGGCGGGCTATGAGCCCGGTCTCCGCTATGAGAGCTATGACTGGCAGGATGAGCGAAGGGCGGAAGAGGCGGCCCGCTATCTCATAAGACGGCACCCTGCCATGGATGAGGAGGACTCGGAGCTTTTCAAACGGGCCGTGGAAACGGCCGCCGGACTCTGCGACGAGAGAGGAATATTTCTGGATCAGGTCTTTACCCGGGTGGCCTGGCTCAGCTGGAAAACCAAAAAGGAGGACTGAACATGGATATACATGAATACTATAAGCAGGCCAGGAACTTCCACGGCCACCGGTGCCCCGGCCTTGCCATAGGGGTCAGAGCGGCCTTCGAGGCCGGGCAGGCCCTGGGTACTCAGATGTCCGACCGGCACAACCGCATCCAGTGTCTGGCGGAGTCCTACGCCTGCTGGCTGGACGGCATACAGTTTGTTCTGGGCTCCACCCTGGGCAACGGGGCCCTGAAAATAGACGACGCCGGAAAATCCGCCTTCAGCTTCTATAATCCGGAGACCGGGGAGAGTCTGCGCTATTATCTTCTGGAGCTGCCCAGGGAAAAATCCAGGGAGGAGCTTATAGAGTACATCCTCAGCGCCCCTCCGGACTCGGTTTTTCGCACCGGGCCGGTGCGCCGTCCCTTCCCGCCACGGGCAGAAAAAGCGGCGGAGATAGTCTGCCCCCGCTGCGGAGAGAAGTTCAGGGAGGACAAGGCTATTGGCCGGGAGGGCCTGGCTCTCTGCCCCCATTGCCTTTGAAGAACCAGGGGGGTGCGCTCAGTTTATCTCTTGACAGGAGGCAGTTTCCGGGCTTAAAATGTATTTTTGGGTAAAAGGAAGCAAAGGATTTGCTTTGGCCCCACAACTCTATACAGATACAGGAGAGCCCAATGAGAAATCTTATAGACATAACCGACCTCTCCGTGGAGGAGATAGACCAGCTGATAGCCACAGCTGAAGACATTATCGCCAATCCCGCCAAGTACAGCCGGGTTTGCGCAGGCAAGCAGCTGGCAACTCTGTTCTTCGAGCCCTCCACCCGCACCCGGCTCAGCTTCGAGTCCGCCATGCTCTCTCTGGGAGGCAGCGTGCTTGGCTTTTCCGAGGCCGGCTCCAGCTCTACCTCCAAGGGCGAGACCGTGGGGGACACCGTCCACACCGTCAGCTGCTATGCGGACATAATCGCCATGCGCCACCCCAAGGAAGGCGCTCCCTATGCCGCCGCCCAGGTGGCGGAAGTTCCCATTATCAACGCCGGCGACGGCGGCCACAACCATCCCACTCAGACCCTCACCGATCTGCTCACTATCCACAGGGAAAAGGGCAGGCTGGACAATTTTACCGTGGGCTTTTGCGGCGACCTTAAGTTCGGGCGCACCGTCCACTCCCTGGTAAACGCTCTCAGCCGCTATGAAAATATAAATTTCGTATTCATCTCCCCCCTGGAGCTGAAGCTGCCCAGGTATGTAAAGGAGGAGGCTCTGAAAAAGAAGGGCATCCCCTACGCTCAGACCACCGACCTGGAATCCGTTATCCCCCAGCTGGATATTCTGTACATGACCAGAGTGTAGAAGGAGCGTTTCTTTAACGAGGAGGACTACCTCCGTCTGAAAGACAGCTACATTCTCACCCCGGCAAAGCTGGTCAAGGCCAAGGCAGGCCTGTCCATTCTCCACCCCCTGCCCCGCGTCAACGAGATACAGGTGACTGTGGACAAGGATCCCAGAGCCGCCTACTGGCGCCAGGTGAAAAACGGCAAGTTTATCCGCATGGCCCTTATAATGAAGATGCTTGGCCTTGAAATGTGACGGGGGGAGACGAGCTTATGAACATAGACAGTATTCAAAACGGCGTGGTCCTGGACCATATCCAGGCCGGCAAGAGCATGGACATCTACCGCTACCTCCATCTGGACAAGCTGGACTGCTCCGTGGCCATTATTAAAAACGCCCGCAGCGCCCATCTGGAGCGCAAGGACATCATTAAGATAGACTCCCCCCTGGAGCTGGACCTGGACGTGCTGGGCTATATCGACCCCAACATCACCGTAAACATCATTAGGGACGGGAAGCTGGTGGAGAAAAAGCACCTGGAGCTGCCCAAACGGCTCACCAATGTGATCCACTGCAAAAATCCCCGGTGCATCACCGTCTCCGAGCCTCAGCTGGACGCTATCTTCCTTCTCAGCGACAGAGAGAACCGCCGCTACCGCTGCGCCTACTGCGAGACTGAGTTCCACAAATAAACATATGCTTTTTATAACAAGGGCCGCCCGGAAGGGCGGCCCTTGCATTATATGTCATGGCTTTTTTATATGGATTCCATATAAAAAAACCTGTTAAAATTCAAAGCTGTTATTGTCCTTATCCACGAAGCCGGTGAATACCCGGCAGCCGAAGTCCTCTCTCAGCAGCCTTGCCAGATCGTCCCTGGCCCTGAGCACCGCCTCATCGTTGAGTCCCTTGAAGCCGTCTATAGGGAAGAACACATTGCAGGTCTCCGGGCCTATCTTCCCGTCTTCGCTCTGGCGCCATATCCAGCGCCGGGTCTTCACGGTGTTGGCGCTGACATACACCAGCTCCCCCTCCGGCAGGGTCTCGGTCTCCGTCTCCCCCATGGGTTGGAAGTGATCGGCGGAGGTGGAAAAGCGTATCTCCATATCCCCTTCCATCTTGTCCACGTCGTGGGCCCCCATGGGCAGCTGATAGTTCAGGGAAAAGGCGTTGCCCAGATCCACCACCGTGTTGATATGGGGCAGGGCGCCGCTCTTCTGCACCCGCTTCATCAGGGACTCTATGGAGCACATGAACTTGTTGGGGTTCATGCCCAGAGTCTGGAAAGCTTCCCGGCAAGCCTTAACTCCCGGCAGCTCCCTTATATTGGTCTGCTTATTTGCAGCGGCAAATTTGGCGGCCGCCTCGTCCAACAGCTTTTCCAGAGCCTCGTTGTGCTCCCGGTTATTCAGGCCCAGAGCCGCCACCACGCCCACGCAGTAGTCCGGCAGTTTTTCAAACACAGCCCTATCCACGGTAAAACGCTTCAAGTGAATTTACCTCCCTCTCATCTGTCCAGCCAGGCGCAGGCCGCCAGGGCGGCGGCGGAGCCGTCGGCAACGGCGGTGGTCAGCTGGCGCACGGTCTTTTTCCGGCAGTCCCCGGCTACAAAAACGCCGGGAGTTCTTGTGTGGCAATCCTCCCCGGAGGCGGCGTAGCCCCCCTCATCCAGCTCCAGCAGGGAGCCGAAGGCCCCCAGGTCAGGGGCATGGCCTATGGCTACGAAAAGGCCCTCCACCGGTATCTCCCGGCTCTCCTCCCCGGTCTTTACCACCACTGCCCTCAGCTCCTCCTCGCCCACCAGGGCGCTGATGCTGCTGTTCATTAAAAACTCCACATTCTCTCTCTGCCTCAGGGTCTCCACCAGCCTGGCCTCCCCCCGGAAGCTGTCCCTCCGGTGGATAAGGTAGACCTTGCTGCATTTCTCGCTGAGGAGCAGGGCGTCCTGGAGGGCGCTGTTGCCCCCGCCGTTCACCGCCACGGCCTTATTCTTATAGAAGGCTCCGTCGCACACGGCGCAGAAACAAACGCCGTTTCCCACCAGCTCCGCCTCTCCGGGCAGGCCCAGCATATGCGGCTTGGCTCCGGCGGCAATTATCAAACTGCGGCAGCGAAACTCCGCCCCGGAGGCGCAGGCTACGATCTTCACCTTCCCTTCTGCGCTTATGGATGCGGCCTCTTCCAGCTCAACTTCGGCTCCCTGCTCCATGGCCTGTTCCATGAACCTGTCTCCCAGCTCCGCACCGCTTACTGAGACAAAGCCAGGGAAATTCTCCACCTTGGGGGACCAGCTTATCTGGCCGCCAAAGCTCTCCTTTTCCAGCACCAGGACGCTCTTTCCCGCCCGGCAGCCGTAGGTGGCGGCGGTGAGACCCGCCGGGCCCCCGCCGATTATGACTATATCGTATATCATATCGTAATTGAATCTCCTCATTCCTATTGGAAAATGCCCGGCATATGCCGGGCACTTTGGGTTCTATACTGCTCGGCTCCTGGCTGAGCTTCTCACTGGCTGACGTAGCTTCTGATGGCTCCGGCGCCGGCGTACTTCTCAAAGCCGCCGTCCTTGGTTATGACCAGGGTTGGAGCCTGCTTCACTCCAAAGCTGTTTGCCAGCTCCATGTTGTCCTCCGCCATGAGCTTTTCATACTTGAAGCCTGCCTTGTCCATATAATTGCAGGCCAGACGGCAGTTGGGGCAGGTGGGAGAGGCAAAGAGGATAGCCCGGCTCCCGGCGCTGACAGGAGCGGCGGAGACGGGGGCATCAGCCTTGGGGGGCTGTTCGCCCTCCTTCAGCGGGCCCTTATGGCGCAGGGTAGAGCGGCCGATGACGTACTCCTTGCGGTCCTTATACTCCTGGGTCTTACCCACGTTCCAGTTTTGTACCGGGCGATAGTAGCCGGTTATGCGGCTGTAGACCTCGGCGCTCTCCCCGCACTCGGGGCAGGTAAACTGCTCGCCGGTGAGATAGCCGTGATTCTTGCACACGGAGTAGGTGGGAGAGAGGGTGTAATAGGGCAGCTTGTAGTTCTCGGCTATCTTACGCACCAGATTTGCCGCAGCCTCCCAGCTGGGCAGCTTCTCGCCCAGGAAGGCGTGGAACA
>CALXGF010000059.1 GCA_944387735.1 uncultured Oscillospiraceae bacterium | reverse complement strand
CTCCAGCAGCCGGATATCCTCCGCCGGGGCTATCATCTCGCCGGTGAATACAACGCCGTCTAGGCGTGTCCAGGTCTGCCCTGCGGGGATGTAGCGGTAGCCTTGGATATACCTGGAGCACTTGCCGTTGAAAGCATTGGTTTCAATAGTCAGGCGATTTCGGTTGCCTGAGGTATAGCAGCGAAAATCGGAGTCTATATAGATTGTCATACGCTTCCTCCTTACTCCCCCCACAGGTTGTATATGGTAGTTTGCGAGATAGCTGCTTTAAAAATAATAAAATAACTGCCTGAAAGCGAGCTTATATCAAGCGAATATGCTTGACGATCTGCGCTGCTTATCAGAGTCTGAGCTACGAGCGCACCTCCCATTATGCTTGCGGGTCCAAAAACCGCTGCCCCAGCAGCATTTGTCTGGCAATCAAGATATAGAGTTTTAATATTGCTTAAATCTATCTGTTTTTGCGTCGTGCATATACCTTCGCTGCCTTCAGTCGATGATTGACTGGTCATTATCATCCCTGAGTCGGTTTTATCAAGAGTAGCATTTGAATAGACTGCATATCCCCCAGTTATTTCTGCATATTCATTACCAGGAGTGTAGTAATATACGGCAAAATTTAGTGAGACTGAAAAGACTCCGCTTGCCGATATATTTACTATTGTGCTCTTAGGTTGAAAGCCGCTTTGGCTTATCTTCACTACCCACTGCCCGGCCGTGGGCACGATGAAAAGCGCTTGGCCGGATGTGTCCGGGGCTGTAAGGGTTTTGCTGCCCAGGGCGCAGGTACACGTGGCACCTGCGGGGTACGTGACACTGATGGCCGCATATGCCGGGCCGGAGCCGCCGCCCATTAGGGCAGCACCAAATATCTCAGGCATGTCAGCTCACCTCCTGTATCACCACGGGGACGCTGAGCTCCGTGGTGGGCTGGGCGCCCACGGCGTAGGCCGTCACTGTGCCAGCGTTGTTGCCGAAGACCAAGGAAAAGCCCTGGTCCATGGCTGCCTGGAGTAGAGTTGCATCCGGCGTGATATTTACTTGGCTGGTGGCCGTCACCCCGGGGACCGTCATTGTCTGAGTGTACGGTCCCTCCCCTGCCCAGCTGGCCACCGGCAGCGTCACCGTGGCCGTGGTGGGTTGTGCATCTTCCAAGGCTGTCGCTACAGCGCCGGAGGTTATCAGCTTTGCGCTGCCAGGCGTCGGGCTGGTATCGGTGGGCAGTGTTACATTGCCGAATCCGTCGGGGGCGGTGTTGTTGACTTTAGCCACGGCTCCCACATCGGTGGCAGAGAGCTCTACATTGCCGCTTCCATTTGGATTTATGTTATTGACGCTGGTGACTGTTCCGGTACCGGCGCCGTCGGCACCCTGCCGGGCGGGCATGGTTATTACCTCTTGTGTAGAGTCGCTATAGGTAGTGGTTACTTTTATCCAGAGATATTGGCCTCCGGGCACGGCGGGGATGGTGTCTTCCCAGCCGCTGCTGGGAGCCGTAGTGCCGTCTGCGCTAGCGGCATACTCAATTACTTGATCACTGATAGTTACTCCCGCTCCAGCAGAGGCAAGCTGCATCCAGGTGTCCGTGTTCGTGGGAGGCACTCCAGTGACGGGGCTGCCGTTATTTATTTTCATGAGATAGCTGCCGCCATTATATGTGACAGCGTTGAGGTAGTTATAGGCTGTGGCGGCCGAATATTCGCCTTTGGGGCTTATTGACACATAGCCTAATACTTCCGGTGTCCCTGTGGGCATATCATCCCTCCTATTGATTTACTGTTACCGTGAGCTGTCCCTCGCTATTTATGGAAAAGGTCAGCTCATCAAAGGCTTCCGGCGCATACATAAGCAGCTGTCCAGTCTCCGGGTCTACATCAAAGGTGGCCAGCCGCACAGAGCCCCGGAGCACCTCCGCCTGAGTAGTTCCATTTGTGTCCGTTGCACTTATAATTATGTTTGGCCCGTCCTGTGTTACTGATATGAGCGGCTCCGTTATAGTTTCGCTTTCGCTGCCTTGCTCATCCTGCACTGTGAGAGTAATCACATTACCATCTTTGCTAAGGTTCAGGCTGGGGGAAAAGGCGGCGGGAAGTTTAAAATCCAGATTATATGGGTCTTGGGCTCCGGTGCCCCCAGTGACTTCCACCGTGGCGGTCTCTCCGTATGGGATGGTTTGTACTGAGGCGGTCAGATTTGCAATGCTGTCCACCTTGCCCAGGATCTGAGTGATTTGCTCGGACAAGATATTGTAATAATCGCTGCTCTCTATCTGAGCGTCGCTCAGGACTGAGGGCTCTACTTGCAGCTGCCAGGCAAAGGTGGTCAGCTTTTGGCCGGCGGGCGTGTAGAAATTTAATTCCATGCCCACGCCGCCCGGGACTGTCAGGGACTGAGCTGCAATGGTCAATGTGTACTGCCCATTTTCCCCGGCTACCACAGCGGGGTGCCCGCTCTCATCCGTATCATAAAACCCGCCGGTACCGTCGGGCTTTCGATATCGGACGATTGCAAGGGCTGCATTTGGTGGTGTCCAAGGCTGTCCGGCATTGACAAGCTGAGCCACAATGTAGCGGCTCAACTCATCATTTTGCTTGGCATATATGCGGGTGGTAGGCATTGGCTGAGCCATGTCCAGGGTAGCATATGCCAGGATATTCATTTCTCGCTCACCTGGTCCTTATTGGCATCTTTGAGAGTAGCCTCCAGCTTCGCCTGGGCGTCCCGCTCAGTCTGAACGGCAAGATATACTCCCAGCAGCTTATCCATGTTGCCTGCCCCCTGGAGCGTAATATTGTCCAGTGTATTTAATATCTGGTTGCATTTTTCCACTGTCATGATGCAGCTCCTTTCCCCAGGATCACCCTGGTCGTATCAGCGGCCAGGCCCTGGCACATGCTCTCTATAGTGGTGTAGCCCTCATACGTCTGTTTTACATCTCCGTTTATCACCTCAAATTTTGAGGCTTTGGATAAGGCCACAGCAGCCTCAGCAATCGGGCAATGCAGCTCAAAAAAAGCCTTGTCCGGGGCCGGGCATCCAAAAAATGCCAAGTCAAAAGTTTTTCGCCCTATTTTTATCTGTTCCATCAAGTCCTCCTTATCAAGCTGCGGCCAAAATTACATAATAGCTGCCGTTTATTGTGATGGGTGTGAGCCTGATATTTGAGCCTCCAAATATCAGGCTATTTTGTATGTTTGCAATATTTGTTGTCAGTGACCCGTAGACACTTAGGCCATAAGTCTGTATTTGGCCGCTAGTTATGTTTGTCACTTTGTCATAGGCGGTGGTTCCCTGAGCTATGTAGCCATTGACTGCAGTAGTTAAGTTGCCAGAGGCCAGTGTATAGCTGGCCACATTACCGCCAGTGAGTGTACTGCTGCCTACCTGGGAGCCCTGGATATATCCGGCGCCGGCAGCTTGGGCTTCGGTGATAATGCTACTGGCGTATACATTCCCGGAAAATGTGCCGGAGGTAGCGGTGAGGTGTCCATTGGCGTCTACCTTAAATGCTCCTGCGCCTAAGGCAATCCCGTCCGTGCCCACATACACACCGGCGTGTGCAGTGTCGTCCAGTGAGGTCATGCCGTTCTTCAGAGCCGTAGCGCTGAGGTTAAAGCCTGCCACAGTGACTTGCTCGGAGACCAGATTGCCGGTGAGGATGTAGTCCGCTACGATCATCCCGTCCTGGGTTATTGCAGTTCCATAAGGACCATTAATGCCGTTGGAGCTGTGTCCTAAGCCGCCCAGGTTCCAGCGCCATACATTCTGAGCCGTGGCCATGTCGTCGGTGTCCATTATCATCAAGCCGTTGGGCTTGCCTTGGGCGTTGAAGGTGGTCACCAGGTTGCCGCCGGTCTGCCCGGTGATTTGCTCTGTGGCTGACTTGATGGCCTGATAAGATATGCTCGTGGATACTTTGATGCTGTCTTGGACGGCCTGGCTTGTATCGGCGATAGTGTCCGCTATGTTAGGACGCAAGCTGCCCACTGTGACACTGCTGTATTTGCCCTTGAGCACGTCAAAAGTGGTGCTTACCACCTCTGCCGTGCTGTCTATTCCCAAGGCCGGGAAAAGGACATTTACCGTGTCGCATAGATACACCGACTCCAAGGGAGCTATCTGCTCATAGCCTGACATATTTACCAGCTGGGCGAAGTCCACAGAGATGGACACGCTGGGAGTGCTTATTTTATTCGTGGTGATGTAGCTTTGAGTATATTCCAGCAAAGCCTCAGGGCTTGGAGCCTCTTCAAATTCGCTGGACAGATCCAAGGTGAGGATATTTGTAAAATCAAAGCTGCCGGGGGCCGGTACAATGTCGCCGGGTACGGTAATGAGTTTCCCATCGCTGCCCAGATAGTAAGGACACACACCCGTATATACAGAGCTGATATTTTCCTCTTGCTGGAGATCTATGAGGTTTTTCCCATAGCGGATGCTTACGCCATTGTTTGCGCCTCTTTGTTTCCAAAGCTTTACCTGATATCCATCCCACTCCAGCTCTCCGCCGTACGTGTCCAATATGCTGCCCTCTGTTCCGCCGATAATTGAGCGCACGGCCATTGGAGCCAGAGTTTGCATGTCGGCGCTGCTCTGGATATCCGTCCAGAAAGTAAAAGGCTTGGATATCAAGGCATTATTTCTCAGGTATGCCATAGCGCTGGCGGCGCTGGGGGCCGTGAATGGGGCCACGGGCACGCCGTTTAGGTCATAGCTTATATGCTGAGCGTTGATGGTTATCTTTCCCCGCATTGGCCGGGAAATCTGATAAATTCGGAAAGGCTGAGGTGCTTTCCCTGGTGCTGGCGGCGCCGTAATAATGCACCGCTGGGCAATGTCATTGTACCGGCGGCCACTTATGGGGTAGGTCATGCTCAGCTCATAAGCGCCGTTGCGCTCTTCCGTCACTGTACAGCTGAGCGCCTCTGCCAGGACGCCCAGGCCGTTCGAGTTAAAGCTTTCGGCAGTAGCCGGATACAGGCAAGGCATTATTATACTCATACCGTCCACCACCTCGGGATTATCTGCACGGAGCTGATGGCTCCGGAGAAGCTTACCGGCGTCAGCCCCGCTCCCAGCTGCGGGAATACTGGGGCATTGATTACCGCATTGAGGTTATCTCCCTGTGGGTCTGTGGCATCCATGAGACTGCTGTCGAGGATTATTTGGCCGGGGTTGCTGTTGATCTCTACCGCTATGGAGCCCACTGTAAGTACTCCCGCTCCGGTGCCGGTCACGATTATAAGCGGCAGCGCGGTAAAGGCCGTGGGATTTGCCAAGCTCCCCGGCTCGGTCAATGTGATGGGGTTTTCCCCTGTCTTTAACCAGCTTTGCGGCTGGCAGTTAAATTTGATCGACGCCCGGCCAAAATGTCCCAAGGTGTTGGCAATGTCTATAGGCCCCTCAAATGCTGCCAGGCGATAGATGGCGGGGAAATAATCATCCTCCAGTCTCTGGTAGCCTACAGGCCCTAAGAGCCAGTCCGTGACCTTGGGGAGCACCTGGGCCAGGCCCGGAGCTTCAGCGCTTATGTAGATGTCATAGCTTTGGGTGTAGTTGGAGAAAAAATTCCCCTGCACATCCAGCAAAGCCCCGTTCCGGCCGGGAACGTCGCTGCTGTCCTGCTTTTTAGCCGGCCAGGTTCGCCCGGGATAATACTCCACACGGACGGCCACGTCTTCGGAGTATTTGCCTGCATACCATATCACGCAAATACCGCCCCCTTTCTGGCCGTCATATCCTGGAGCCTATAAGCTATAGCGTCGGCTATGGCTTGTTCATCCTGGCCCTCTGCAGGATATACCTGTATGGTTATGCCTCCGGCATTATAGGTCATACCCTGGGCGGGGATGGCCATAGCCGGCTGGAGCTCCAGCTGCATAGAGCCTGTGACAGTGCGCAGGGCCTCTCTGATAGGCCCCATATTATCGGTAATACCCTTGGCAAGTCCCTGCATCATATCAGGCATCCAGCGCTCATATTGACGCAGGGGGCCCACATCGGGGCGGGAAAAATGCAGATAGCTTTTTACCGTGTCGGCTACTTCTTTTACTGCGTTGACCACGCCGGAGATTTTGGCCTTTATGCCGTCTATAAGGCCCTGGATAAAATCTGCACCCCACTGGAGCGCCAGAGACGGAAGGCTCTTGATAAAGCTCACTGCGCTATTAAAGCCATTGACGATTGTCGTTGCTATATTGCTTACATACTGAGCTACACTGTTATAGAGATTTTGGAAAAACGATATGATATTGTCCACCGCCGTCTTGATGGCATTCCACATACTTTTTGCCGCATTGGTGAGAAAATTGACCACGGCTGAAAAAACCGTGGAGGCCGTGGACTTGATAGTCTCCCACGCTTTTGTGACTGCGGCACGGAAGTCCTCATTGGTCTGCCATAAATACAAGAGCCCAGAGACTACAGCAGCAATGGCCGTTACAATTACTCCAAAAGGATTTGCCGCCATGACAGCAAATAAAGTCTTTATCGCTGTTGTCAGCTTGGGGATTTGCGTTATCAGATTTCCAATTTTTATAATTGCTAGGCCGGCGGCTATACTTGTCAGTCCCGCTGCAATTTTGTCCGCATTGTTTACAATCGCATCAATGACAGCAGTGACTTTTTGTCCGAAGGCATCCCAGTCAATTCCGGACGTCAGCTCCTGCATTTTGGTGGTGATGTCCTGGATGATGGGCACAAGGGCCTCCAAGAAAGGAGTTCCCACCCGGGCCTGGAACTGCCGCCATACTTCCGACAAGTTCCCGGTCACGTTCTCCCAGCCGGTCATCTCACGGGCAGCTTGTCCGGCTGCACCGGAGAGGGCTTGGGCGTCAGTGACCATTTTCAAAAGGGTTTGCTGTTTTTGTATCTCGCTGAGGTTGTTAAATTCTGTGCCGAAAAGCTCATAAGCCTTGGCGTTTCGTGTGGCTTCTGTGGCCGACAATCCCAAGGCGGCATCGTTTTCATAGTTTCCCTTCAAAAAGCTTTGTAGGGTTTCTGTGGTCTCGCTGAGGCTCTTGTCATAGTAGGCGGCGCTATCGGCCGCAGCCTGCAGGGCAGTCTCCATGAGCTGTAGGGCTGTTTGAGAGTCGGCACCGCTGGCTTTGGCGAAGGCGTATATTTTAGTGCCGCTGTCTTGCAGCCGGGTGGAAAGTATGCCGCTTTCATCTGCCACTCGCTTAATTGCTGCCGTGGCCTGGTTGGCCATGTCCCCGAAGGTCTGAGAGAACTGCGAATTTTGGGCCTTAATCTCTGCGGCTGTGGTGACCATGTTTTGGGCAAATTGCTTTGCCGCATCCGCCAGGCGGGAAAAGCCGCTCATGATAGCATTGGATAGGAGATTGCTTTTAAGCAGGTCCGAAAAGGTAAGGCTTTGTTGCCCGGCGTCGTCCATGCTATCGCCCAGATCTTCGGTGTCTTGGGTAGCACTTCGGAGCTCTGTCTGCATCTTGTTGAGGTCTGCCGTTGCTTCATTGACAGCCTGCTGCCATCTAAGCGTGGCTGTGTCGGTCTCCCCATACTTTTCTTTGGCTTTAGCCAGCATATCATTGAGCATGGAAATTCGCTTCTCTTGGGTTTTAACCATATCGGCCATAATTTCGCCGGTGGCTGACGCTTTTTCTTGAGCCGTGGCGTTTTTCCCAAGAGCTGACGTAATAGCGCTAATTTGACTCTCATAGGTTTTTTGCTGCTGAATGATGTTCTCAATTTTCCGTCTGTATTCGGCCTCACCGTCAATGCCTATTTTGGGGCCTATATTAACTGCCGTATTTCCCACCTCCTTATTCAAGGCTCATGGCCTGGTCATAGCTGAGTTTTGGCTTTTTAGGCTGAGCCGTGCCGTTGCTTATCGCCATGGCGTTTATCATGCTTTTCATCTCACCGATTGTGGAGATAAGTATTTCTTCCCGCTGCATATGCAGCAGGCGGCCGTAATACAAAAACCACGACAAATTGAGCTGTATGGGTCTGCTCTTTTTGCCGTGGTTTATCAGTTTTTTCCTTTTATGGGTTCAGCTTCGATGTCCGGTTTACTGTCCGCTCCCATGGCGGCCATAAGGCTATCGGAGAGAGCCAATATCTCCCGGGGCTCCAGCAGGTCAAAAAGGTCTTCCGTCAGCTCTCCGACCTCCTGGCCAAGTACAGCGGACCGTCTGGATCCCCACTTGGCGAGAATAACGGCGAGATTTTTTATTGCCGTCATCTGCTCCGTTGTACCGCTGGCCGCAGCCATGTAGTCCCCCAAATTCTTGATGTCGTTTCCAGGGCAGAGCTTTGCGATCTCTTCCTGGGCGCCGGTTGTAAAGGACAGTTCAAAGTCTTGCCCCAGCAAGGTCACTTTCAAGTGGCTGCACCTCCCTGGGAAGTGGTGCTTGCCGCTGCGGCGGGAGTAATTCCAAGGAGCACCTGGAGTACCGCTTCCGCTTCTGCCTCGCTGGTCTGGTCGGCTGCCAGTCTTCTCCAGTTGTGCTCTGCTGTATCGTCTCTTGAGATTGCGGCGGCGAGCTCTTCCGTTTGCCAATCTATGTCCTCCTCCTGGGTTGCAGCAGCCTCATTGCCCTGGTTAAAGCGTACCTTAGTAAGCATCTGAGGGGAATAGGTTACGACCCCGTCAGACTGATACCGCACTATCCAGCCCACGCCCATATAGGGTATCTGCTGGCTGTCGCCATAATTAGTGACTTCTACCTGCTGCTCATTCACGGTTATTTCTTCCGGCTCCGGGAGACCATAAATAAGCCGCCTTGCAGCTTCAAAGAGCCCGTCCACGGTGAGGGTGAGAGTTCCTGACCTGAAGCGGCCCTGAGAGCTTTCTGCGGACACGTTATTGGCAAAAAAGTTGTTATCATCTGCCGTCTCAACCTCAACATTGACATTAACGCCACGGGCCAGCTCCTGGCCGGAGGTATAGGTGACGGTGCCGCCGCTGTTGTTGTACAAAGCAACATAAGGCTTTGAAAAGCCGGTTATGACTTTTCCTGCTGCGGGCATAAATATCACTCCTTTTATTTAAAAATCATTTCAGTTTCTTGGTCGATTATATCGGCCATTTTCTTTTCGGCCTCTGCTCTCTTGGCTTTTACCCCAGTTGAGACAAAGGGCTGCCGCTTGGCAATAGAGCTGCCGTTTTCTGTAGCCCTTGCCACCAGAACATTTGGCTGGCCTTTGGGGTATTTTTTTGTTATTACTGCATTGTAGCCGTCAAAGCCCAGCTTGGTGTTTATATAGCCTTTTTGATTTTGGATCTCGGTGAGTCCCAGACTATCAAGCAGGCCCTTTTTCTGCTCAGCGGTAAGCATAGTGGTCTCTTTGAGGCGGTATCTTTTCAAGGCCTCCTTCTTGGAAATTGTATTAAGCCCTTGAAGATTACTGCGCACCTGGTCAATGATGACTGCCGCCCCTTCATACACGGCTTTCTTTATAGAGTCCTCGCTGCGGTCATAGAGCTTTTGCAGCTGTATCCGATAGTCCGCAGCTTTTAAGAATGTCATCTTAGCCATAAGGTGGAAGCCTCCACTGCCAGTAATAGTGGTATATGTTTGTAGTCTCTTCGTAGTCTACTGAGTTCAGCTTCCAGGCCGCTCCGGCTGCCTCCATGCTCTGTTCAAAGGCCAGCTTCCAGGGGTCAAATTCCTGTGTGGTAAAAAGGTCTGTGCTTCCATAAATGCCGGTCTCTGCATGGTGATTGTCCGCCAGAAAATCCTGACCGGTCTCTTCCTGCCAGACAAAATACCTGGAAGAGCGCAGCCTTTTTACATGGCTTACTTGGTCAGTGACTGCGGTGTGCATGGCAATCACCTGCTCATACCATTTCGGATTCTGCTTCACTTGTCGCCTCCTCCCCTGCCGCCGTGGCCGGCACCTGCTCCCTCTTTATCAGGGTTATATCCTGCGCCGGAGGGTAGACGCCGGTCACCAGCTGCACAGAGTCTATAGAGTACTGTGTGCCGTCTTCTGTGACGGCTATGTCCTGGTTGTTTATTTTTCCCGCTCGGGGAGTCCTGAGGACCCGCTCTATCTCTATCTGGTTTTGCTTGGCCTGGTAGAGCCGTGTCACGCCGACTGCCCGTTCTTCATATCTCAGGGAGATTTTCAGCGGGCCGGGGCCAATGACAGGGGCATAGCCGGGAGCGGCAGTATTGGCGGGACTGTAAATATTTACAATCCCGCTGTTAAATGGCTGTGTAATTTCATGGCTGGGCCGCGCCGGTGCTTTCCATGGTGTCATAGGCCGCCACCTTTCTGTTGTTTTGCATGCTGAGGATGAGGCTCATGTAGTTGTTTTCAAAGACATCAAGAGCCTCATCTCGTGCATAGCGGCAATACTCCATGAGGAGTGTACGGGGAGCGCCATCTACCGTATAGTCGGCAGCGCCCCCGTATTTGTCATTGAGATAGATCATGCCGCCGGCTATTATGCCGGATATCTTTTTATCTGTTTCTTGGTCGCTCCAGGTTATGTTGAGGTAGTTCTCCACATCCCGGAGGAGGCCCTCGGGTAAATTGTTGCGGCTGACCTCATCCATGGCTTAGTCTCCAGGGGTATAGGTGACCTGGACAGTGTAGGTCCGGCTGTTAATCCCGTTGGCAGCCGTTACGGTGACGGACAGGGTGTTGACGCCCTCGGTCCAGGATGCACTGGTGCCGCTGGTGACAGGAGTGCCGTTGTTGCTGATGCTCACGGTGGCGCCGCTATTATTTGCAGTTGCGGTCACGGTGTCACTGGCGTTGGAAGTCTCAGCGCTGTACAGGCCGGTTATGGGATTAAATACCGGCGTCAGAGCAGAGCTGCCAATAGTCAGGGCCTTCAGGGTGTCATCCGCATTGGGTATAGCGCTGGGTGTGACAGCCTGGGTAGGTATGACTGCCGGAGTCAGTCCGGTGATGTCCAGATACATAAAGGCGTTGTTGTCCATGGGGTAGCCATTGGCCAGCAGCTCCGCCAGGTAAAGTCTCTGGCGCTGCAGGAAGAGCGCATGGTCACTATAGCGGATACGGCCCTCAGGCCCAGTATTCTGGCCCACGGTGGCCAGGTACCGATAGCCCAGGCCCAGGACTGCCCGGCCAATGGGCACAGCGGCGGACTGGATCACCTCCATAGGAGCCGGCAGCACGTCCCGCCTGTAGGTGCCGTCCATGGACTGGACGGTGGTTGCCGGAAATACCCGGGAATAGTAGTCCACGGGGTTGACCACCATAATCACATCACGTACCTGCCGGGGCTTGCCGCTGGGGTCCAGGGCCAGCTGGGAGAGCAGGGGCCCCACGGTGGACGGAGTGAAGTTGGTAATTGCAACAGGGGTCTTCTGGGGATATACGCCGCCGGTCACAGATACGGTGGAGCCCACCTGCCGGGTCATGCCTATAGGCATATTGTTTCCCGTGCCGTCTATGATTGCATATTCCAGCCCATTGGAAAGGGCTTCGTACAGCACCTGGCGGACAAATTCGTCAATCCAGACGGGGCCAAGCTCCACAAGGGTATAGCACACGGGGACGTAAGCCGTCAGGCTGAATTCCCCGGTTTTTACCTTGACGAACCCTGCGGAAATCTCAGTCACTGCAGCTGCGCAGATCTCACCCCAGGTGGCCATCTGATAGGGATTCAGCGCCATCATAATCTCGGTGGCGCCACGGCTGGGCCGGAAGTTGATTCTGCTCAGCAGAGGGTGACTGGTCTGCAGTTCGTCAAAAACCGCATCAATGACTGTGGTGGGCAGCGTAAGGTCTCCATTGCTGAGCGCCTGCTGCGGGTCTTTGAGCTTCATTACATCAGAGAAACTCTTATAGAAGGTCTTTTCCTCGGCGGTCAGCAGCCGCTTGCCACGGGCGGCCAGGACCTGCTCATCCCGCTCCTGGCCCATCTCTTCATACTCTTTGCGCACCCGCTGCTCAATGTCTTCGCCCAGGCTCATCATGGCATTTATGATCTCCTCGGGGTTAGCGCTTGCCAGAGCGTCGTGCAGTTTCTGGCGGAGCTCGTTTTTATTCTGATTTATCAGGTCGTTGGATATGGGCATTTTTCATTCCTCCTTATTTTTGAAAATTGCTGCCAGCTGCTCACACATCGGCAGTGGCGCTGCTGGTTTTTTCTGCGGTGTCTTCTCTTCTACTTTCTTTTCGGCAGGGCGGGCGGCTATGCTCTGCTGCGGGCAAAGCTGCCTCAGCTGGGCCGCAAGGCTTTTGTGGAAGTTCATGCGCTGGGTCAGATTCATTGTGCTCCGCTGCATGGCCTGCTCAAGGTTGAGGTCCTCTACTGCATCGGCTATGCGATCACACAGGCCCAGCTCCAGACATTCGGCAGCAGTCAGCCATGTCTCATTGTTCATGAGCTCAGTCAAGGTCTCGGGACTCAGCTTTTCTTTTGCCTTATCAAGATAGGCTTCTGCTCCCGCTCTGTTGATTTTTTCCAGGTCGTCGGCGCTTCTGCGCAGTTCCGCCGCATTACCTTGGGCAATCCACGCCATGTTGTGCAAAAACATCATAGTGTTGGCCGGCATTATAATCTCA
Organism: uncultured Oscillospiraceae bacterium; assembly: GCA_944387735.1. Classification (GTDB taxonomy): domain Bacteria; phylum Bacillota; class Clostridia; order Oscillospirales; family Oscillospiraceae; genus Limivicinus. The sequence continues at coordinate 9,780 of CALXGF010000059.1, read as the reverse complement.
TCTCCCGCCATTGCTATGACTGAGGCAATGGAGCACGCAAAGCCGTCAATGCGCACTACCTTCCGGGCCGGGTGGCGCCGGAGCTGGTTATAGATTGCTGTCCCCTCAAAGACGCTTCCACCCTCCGAATTGATATATATTCGGATCTCCCGGACACCGGGGTACTCTTCCAGCTTCTCCCTGAAATAGTTGGCGCTGGTTTCGCTTCCCATCCATTCGTCCCAAAAGTCATTATAGTATCCGCTGCTTACGTCGCCATATATATAAAGCTCAAGGACATCGACAAGATCAGCCGACTGCCGCAGCTCCCACATACGGGGACGCTGTTTTTCTGTTTCTTTCTGTACTTTGGGCAATTTTTTCACCTCCTTTCACTGAGACCCGCTCACCGGCTCCATCTGGCCGATATTCTTGGTCATGTGATACTCATTCGCCCAGGGCTCATTTATCAGCGGTTCACCTAGAGCCCTGCGAATGTCGTTGACGCTGAAGGTGCCGGAGCCTATCAGCTTTTCCACCGACCCGGCCTGTGCAAATAGGTCAAAGTGGCTTATGGTGCTGGTGTCCACACGGACAAAGTTGCCTCGGCTCCACTGCTCCATCCCGTACCGCTTCCGGTTTATTTCTTCCTCCAGCTGGTCGGCTATGGGGTCCAGGGCTGACAAGAAGCGTTGTTGAGCGTTCTCTGCATTCTCAGTGCTGCCTAGAGCAATTACCGGTGGTATGCCAATGCCCCGGGCTGTAAATTCCAACACATCCACCAACAGGGCCTTGATATCGGTTGTTTTTACTCCGTTTGCTGGGGCCTGTATTTGCTTCCAGTCAAACCCGTTGGTGATTGGCAGCACGCCGGAGGGGTTTTCCAGAAATGGGCGGATTGTTTCTTCAAGCATCTTTTGGAATGTTTCGTTCCACCCATCTTTGCCGGAGGCGATTTGATCCACGGTTACCGTCCAGTGCTGCCCATGGCCCCATTCATAGGCAGACATGGCAGCCGCCACAAGGCGGCCGTAAGCGCCATAAATACCCTGGAGTATTGGCTTCATGTTTCTATTGTTGAGGCGCATATGTATCACCTCATTCTCCCGGAAAGTCTTGCGATATTCCAGGTCGTCTACCCACACACGCCTATACTCTCTTTGCTTTATCGGGTACAAGTCGCTCTCTTCCCAGCTGTCCGCTACGCATGCGGCTGTCATACCGTTGCCCCGGTTGGGGAAAATAATCAGAGCCTCGTTGCATTCGTAAAGCTTGGAGACCAGCTTGTGCCAGAAGGCCGTGCTGTTGTAGTTGGTGCTGGGGTCTATATTCCACATCCAATACTCCGGTCCCTTGACTTCACGCCCGTTTTGATAGGTCCGTACTTCCGCCCGGCCCAGAGCGTTGGCCACTAGGTTGACACAGGTCCAAAAGCTCAGCTCCCTTACCTGATACTCAAGGGCGGCAAAGCCAAGGCTGCTGCATGTAATCCCTTTTACTTCGGTAATTGGTTCGGAGCCGCTTGTGCCTCTGAGCCATTCAAAAAATTTAAATGCCGTTTATATCACCTCCTTATAGCGCAAAGGCCTTGAGCGGAGCCTTTGGCTCTTCTCCTGTCCCCAGCTTGTCCTCAATGACCATGGATGCAGCCAGGGCCATGAAAGGGTCGGTTTTTCTGCTTTTTGCCTCAATCTTGGCATAATAAAAATTGCCTGTGTTGGAGCCGGCTTTTGCCGATGCTGCCATACGTTTCGTGTTGTTTGCAGCCCAGCGCAGACAGGGGTTGTCTCCCCAGGAGAAGAGCTCCAGGTCAAAGCAATTTTGTATTACTGGGTCTATTTTCATTATGTCGCTGGGCCGGATCAGCTTCACCCGGCTTTTGTCTCGGGCATCAAAGCCGATTTTTATAAATGCCTCTGATACCAGGGTCCAGCGGAAGTTATCCATTGCCAGGCCTAAAATGTTGTATATCTGAGCTGCTGCTCTTATATACTCGGTTATAAGCTCTGGCCGAATTGTCGGCTCATCTACCACGGTTATCAGTCCACGGTCGGCCCAGCTTTGCCAAGGCGCCCGGACCCTGCCAAGGGTTTTACTCTGAGCTGTGAGCCATGCGTGATTTACATCAAAGCGGTTTTGCCCTTTTCGGAAATGAAAGTTAAGGGCGGCCCAGTCGCTGAGTTCTGCATAGTCAAAGCCTAATGTGCAGCTCCAGCCTTTCAAATCGGGAAGCGGTTTATTTGTGGCTTTTATCTTCTCATAGTCTGTCACGGCACACTCCCCGTTGCCTTTTCTTATGCCCATGCGCTTGACCATAAAGCTCTGGTTTTCGTCAGGCCGCTTTTTGTACTTGATGTATTCATCCCGGGTCTCTTGGAGCAGTGTAGGATTATAAGCCAAGCTGGGGTTTGCTTTATACCAATTTGCCTCATCGTCAATTTCTGCAGCCTCATCCAGACAACAGATAAAATAAAGCACCCCGTTGTCCGGGGCACCTTCAAAAAGCACCTGGCGGGCATCTTCCAGGTGGTCATCCAGAGGCCCGTCATTTACAAGACCGTTGGAGGTAAAGCTCCCTATTCTGGGCTCTGTGGTCTTCCCAAGCGCTGTGGTGTACACGTCGATGTTTAAGTAGTTTTCGTACTGGTGGACTTCGTTGAATATCACAGCCCCAGGGCGGAGACCGTCACGTCCTTTGGGGTTTTTGGCCCGGCCCTGTATTCGCCCGCCGTTTTTCTTGCCCCTTACCCGCTCCTTAGTGTGGTAAAAAAATTTGCTTAGCTTGATCTTCGTTTTCGGGTCTTCCAGCACATCGTATAGGTCGCTGACTGGTCTGGTGGCTTGGTCTTTGTTTTCGGCGCAGATCTCCACGTTATAAGCTCGGGATGGATTATAAGGCGAGACCAGGCAAAGGGAGGCAAATGCTATGTATCCGTCCTTGCCGGCGCCACGCCCCAGCATGCAAAAGAGCTCTTTCCAGCGAGGCTGTCCCGGCGCCTTGTATGTGCAGAGCCACAGAGCCGTCAAAAATTTTTCCCATGGGTAAAGCTCTTGGAAGGGAAAGTACTTGGCTATGCCCAGATATTTCTCCAGCCGCTCTGATTCAACAAAGAGATCTTCAGTCTCAAAAGCCGTACGTATATGACGGGCCAGGGCTATTTGATATCGGCAGGCCCGGTGCTCGCCTTGCTCGATGAGAGTTAAATACTCCTCTACCACCGGGGGAAGGCTACAGCTCATCCTTGTCATCCTCATTTCCGGTCCCTGCACAGAGGGCTGTATCTCTGTAGCCCAGCGCCGAAAAGATGAGCAGCATCTGCCGGCTGACTTGTATCTCCATGCTGACGCTGCGGTTCTCTACATACATGCCTCTTTTAGGGTCCATTACTGAGACGCCCCGCTCCCGGATGTCATCCAGCAGCTGCTGGCGCTGACACCAGAGGTCAAGATACTCTTGGGCCTTGTCCATATAGATTTGCCCGGAAAGGCCACGGTCCAGGAGGTCGGCCTCCAAGTGGTTTTTCAAATCTCTGTATTTTTTTGTTTTTGCCCAGTTTTTACCGCTTGCCACTGTGGCCGCCTCCTTCCGTTGTTTTTGATATTCCCGGTCCACTTTTACATGCCGCCTCCCGCTCAGAATCGTAAAAATGGGCGGTGCGCGCGCGTGCGCGGGGAAAATCGCTGCATTGTCTTGGACCCACTCGAATAGCGCCTGAAATAAAAACCCGTTTTTTTAGATGGGGGGGTATCAATCCCATCTCTCAGGTAAATCAAAAGATTTTTCCGACGCCTCTGTAATTTTTAATGACTCGGGATGCTCTTGCTGATGGTGTCGCTTGCAGACAGAGACAAGCTGCCTCTCTCCGGTCTTAGGGTCGTATATATCAAGTGCTAAGTCGGGGCGATCACGCAGATGCTTCACATGATGCACTATTCTTGCCCGGCTATATCTCCCCTCGGCCTTGCACATCTGGCACTCATAATGGTCAAGCTCAAGCACTCTACGGCGGAGCCGCCGCCATTCTGTCCAGTCGTAAAAGCTGTGTTCATCCCCGGTATCAAGGAGCTGCTGCAGCGCCAGAAGTTGTATTTGTGTCATGGCAATTCAAAAAAGAGTTGGCTCTTGCCAGCTCTCTATACTGGCATCTTAGCATATTTACTTGTGACTTGGTGTGACATCTTTTGGTGTCTTCTTTTTTGCTGCAGCCCTCTCTGCCGGAGACTGCATTTTAAGCAAAGCCCGGCCGTGAATACGCTGCACCTGGCGGGTGGAGTAATTAAGCTGAGCGGCAATATCAATCCAGGTTGCCCCCTGGCTATATCTCCGACGCACTACCTCCCGCTCGGTAGATGATAAAGGCTGCATAGCCGCCTCAATAGCCTCTGACTCTTTCAGCAGCCGCTCCATAGCTTTCAAGACTCTACGGCGCTTTGTATCAAGTAGAGCCACCACCCTTCCCATCCTATCCCCGTCACCGCTACCTCCTCCGTCGCCGTTGTAATTGACGGCCTTTGCAAAATATGCTTGTACCTCCAGCTCCTCCAGCTCTTCTTTGAGGCCTATCATCTCAAGGCGTTGATCTCGGTATTTTAAAAGCCTGTCTTTTGTCATCTCTTTTCACTCCCCTGCCCTGGCCCGCTCCCCGCCGCCGGAGCGCTTGGAGTAGGTAACCCTTACCGGTTTCAGCTCATATTTGCTAAGAATAAAAACATTTTGGCAAAGCGGGCACCGGCCGGGCCTCTCCTCTTCGTCGGTCTCAATCAGACGGTAAAAATGCTCCAGCTTATTGGCACAGCCGGCACAGCACCGTATGTATGTAGGCAGCGCAGGCTTATCATTTGTGGGTTGTCTCTTATTCACGTTTTCGTCCTCCTCTCTTTTTTGCCTTGGGCAAGATTATCATGCCGCCACGGACTTTAGGTCTCTCGGGTAAATAGCAGCGCATATAGCTCCCGACTATTTGCTCATGATCTGGATCATATGTAGGTGTCTGGCATGTGATTATAGCTCCCGGTATAGGCTCAATACCTACCAGCTCGGACACAGGTATAGGCTCAGTATATATGGGCTTGTCCAAGCCTTTGCTGCTTGACCACACTTTGTATTTTGTGGACCCGTCTTCCGGCTGACGGACATTCTTGTAAAGATACCAAGCAAGTCCGGTAAGGTCCTGCTTTTTGATGCTGTAAATGGTAATCTCCCTCTGTGGCCATATCTGGAGTAGCAAGGGTAGTGCCTCGGCGCAGAGGATGACATGGTGGTGCCATTTATCAGTCTTACAGTCTCGCTTTGTGCTCCAATTTCCTGTTACTAAAATTCTTTTCAGCTTTATGCCCCTTTTGTTGCACAGCTCCCGGAGCTTCCTCATGGCCTTTTCCCCATCTTTACGGGTTTCTTCGTAGGTCTCCGGCCTCCGTTCATCTGAGTACTTCAATACAGCATGGTACCCGCCACGCTCCATAAAGTTGGTGTTCAATATGCGGGCTAGCCTAAGGACCTCAGCGTCTTCATTTGCTTTTATCTTTTTCTCCGATGATGCACCAGCTCTCCTGGTCCCTCTCCTTTTTTTCTTTCGGCTGGCACTCAGTAGTGACCGCCTGGTCTCCACTACACAGCCTGATACAATGTGATATTCCATAAGCTGTACCATCCTTTCCTCCTCCCGTCATCTCGTTAGACAATAAAAAGTCTTGCAAGATACGCGCACGCGCGTGCGCGTATCTTGGAGTCCCTACCTATTAAATATATAAGGTGCAAATATGCTCTCAAATCGACCCCGGCCCCCCGGGGCCCGTTTCAAAGCATAGGGCGGCCCCTATGCGGGGCCGCTATTTATTTATCATGTCCATGCCGGGATATCAGAGCCGCCACCAAAAAATGCGGCAGCAATGAGAACTCAAATAATAATGATGTTCACTCTTCCGCTACCTCCTTGCTCACCCTTTCAAAACCTACCACCCATACCCATGGATTTGCCTCCCAGCCGTAAATGGGCCGGTCTGAAGGCTTGAGTGTGCTGTCCCACAGTGCCTTGAAATTATGTACCGACTCCGGGACACCGTACAGCGGATTTATGTGTACAAAGCCTCCGCAGCCTTCGGCTTTGGCGTGAAGTCCGTTTATATTCTGCAAATGGTCAGGCCATATCTCGGTCACCCGCAGAAATACCCGGGCGGCTTGTTTGGGCATATGTATTGACGGATGCCAGCATATGCGCTCCGGCTCTGGGTAATCTGCCTTATATATAAAGCATCCCTCTGATATGGCCTCTTTGTCCTCGTATGTCGTGGGCGCGTCCCTGCACGCTCCGTGGCGATAAAGTCCACAATCAATGCATGGAATAAATGCCCATGTCTCGCGGACATAAAGAACATCCCCGATTTTATACGGTTCTAGGGCGCTGTCATCACCCGCCGGCTGTGGCTTTATCAGCCTCCGGGTTATCGTCTTGCGGCCCTCAAGGATTGCCTGGACCATTTCTGTGTTGAAAAGTATAGGCTTCATGCAGCACCCTCCATGCGGCTGAAATTGGCCACCATGGCGGCTACAGCTCCCTGGAGCTTTATCCGGGTCTGCTCATCATTGACGGCCCGGAGTGCCTCCACCATAGCATTAAATTCCCTTTGCACCCGGTCAAAGGCCGCCTTAAAAGCCGCCACTTCCGGCGCCGCCATTGTGAGCTGAGCTTCCAGGGATTTTATACGGGCCTCCAGTGGTGCCCGGTCGGCCTGGGCCTTGACGCTCTGGAGGTCGGCTTTGAGCTTGTCCACCTCGGCCTGGGCAGCCTGAGCCTTCTTTACTTCCTCGGCCAGCTCCTTGGCGTGCTTTTTGTTCAGCTTCTCTATGGCCTTGTCGGCCTCGGCCTTTGCAGCCTCGGCGGCCGCCTGTATGGCCGCCTCATCCCGCTCCACAGCCACTTCAGTGGGACGGCTCTCCAGCTCCCGGATTTTTTCCCGGGCAGTCTTCAGCTGTTCCACAGTTGTATTGAGCTCCTCTTTTGCCTCATCCCGCTCATCCCTCATGTCGGACATAGATAAAGCGTAGCCTTCGTCTTTCTCGGCCAGCTCCCGCTCCTTGTCCTTCAGGGCCTGCTCCAGCCGGAGCTTTTCCTGGATAAGCGCCTCTACTTCCCGTGAGGATTTATGCTCAATATCATGCTCTTGGGCGAATTCCTCCCGCTCTTCTTCCGGCAGGGCAAGGAGCCGCAAAGCCTTGGAAATGCTCAAATTATTCAATGTTGAATACTTTGGCTCAGCTCCAAAAAGGCTTCCCTGATCGGTTGCAAATTCCCTAAAAACCTGCATAAATCTGGAGGCACTGGGCTGGCTAAATTCAGTTTGTTCCCGTAAAAATGTCAGCCATTCGCCATGCTTCACCAGCTCCTTGGCCTCCGTCAGCCGGCGGCCTATTTCTATGCCATACCAAAGAGTGATGCACCGGGCCTGATTGGTGAGGCTTCGTATCTCCGCCCCAATGACGTCAGGCGTGCGCTTTATTTCAAGTTCGTTCATACTGCTTTCTCCTTTTGCGGCTCAGGCAGAATTGGTCTGCCCTGCTTATCCCGCTGGCTGCCGGCATTCACCCATTCCAGCCAGCAATCAAGGAATGTTCTATATACCTCCCGTGGCGACGGTACAGGGTGGCCCGGTTTGGAGTAATTCTCGTTCATATAGCCATGTATTTGCCGTATACCGATTTTACCCCGCTCTTCCTTGAGTTCAATTGTAAGGAAGGACCTCTTCGGCGTGCGCCGCTTCCGCAAGAACAGGATGGTAAGCACTCCGCGCATATGCCGGTCAGCATAGCTGGCCACACAATGTTGTAGGGTCTTCCCTTCCTGCACAATATCCTCACTGCTTTGCGGCACGCAGATGCAAAGGTCCCCCATTTCAAAGGCAAACTCCTTTTCAAGCTTTTTCTTCCTCTTCCCGTATTTTTTCTGTTCATCTGCGCTCTTTCGGTAGCGGATTAAGGCTGCAGCATTGTCATGCCTCTGCTTCAGATCCTTCGGCATAGATACAGTAATCTCCCGGAGGTCATAATCAAGCTGCTGTGCCATATTCAAGTAATCCTTCCATGTCCTTACCACTGTCTCCAGAGGAACAAGTCCATGGCTGCACTGAGACATAAAGCCATTAACATAGTTCACTCCCCGAACAAGTTTCACCCCGGCAATCTTCACGCACTCGGCCACCTCTCTCAGCAGAGTTCTGCTTCCGCAAGTATCCAGCATGTGGCAGTAGTCGCTGAAAGGCGTTCCCTTGCACAGCTCTCTCCATTGCCGCAGATCCTGCATGTCCATTTTTTTGTGGATAAACTTCCTGGCCTCCTGTTTGTTCATTCTTAGAAATGCCGCCGGATTATTTGCATCCCAGTTAATTATCCGGCTGTTCTTTTTCCCGTTTTGCACTAAGTCCGTGACGGCCTCCACCAGCTCCAGCTTGACCGCCATTTCTATCTGTGGATGGAAGGAGTACCAGCCTAAATACTTAACCATCCACCTGGCCGTCTCATATTCCTCCAGAGCGGCGGCATAGTTGTACCTGTAATACTCTAAAATCTGGCTGTACCTGCTGTCAGTTTGCGGAAGTGCACTGGCCAAGCCGATTATGTTGTAGTCCCCGGCATAGTCGCTTGCTCCCATCAAGTTGGGTGCAAACGGATCGCTTATGGTCTTATGTGCTACCCAGCGTCCGCTGGATATCCCAAAGCCTGAGCAGCTGTACTCCACGTTCCATTTCCACATCTGCGCTTTGCCCTTGGAAAAGACATATCTGGCCTTTGGAAACCAGTCAATGGTGCCGGTCAGATTGTCCCAGGAAAAACTTCGCTTTGCCTCTCCCGCCTCGATCAGCAAGGCCCCGTTTTTTCCGGGGCGGGCAACGGCGGTTTTTATCCAGCTGCACAGGCTTGACATACTGTAGCTGTATTTTGCGACCGCCTTCCCCGTCAATCTGGAATAGCAATACGGACAGGTCACAGGCTCATTGTGTACTTTACCCTTGGCGTAATTGGCTCTGACGGCCTCAAAGCTAGCCCCGCAGGCGGTGCAGGTGCATACTCTCACCGGTGGCCGCTCCCCGTACCCGGTGCAGTCATATTCAAATCGGAAAAACAGATACTGTGGAAAAAGCTGGCGTATGATGTCCTCTTCGTCGGGGGTAAGTATACCGTCAAACTGTGCCAGTGCGGTCTCCCGCTCCTGGTCGGTCAAATTGCATTTAGGATTCATGCCTCTCACCTCACAGAAATGCCGACAGATCCAGCAGCAGTCCCTTGGGCTTGTCCGGCTTATTGTCCGACTGAGCAGCAGCCGGCGCCAGATCGATTTCCACGGTAACTCGAACGTCGGCACCCGGAAAATAAAATGATGCCGCCCTCTTGTAGGTCTCCAAGCCTGACATGCTGTTGCCCACTCCTTTGAGCACGGCGCTTATGCAGTCGCTGAGACTGCCGCCCTGTACGATTGCCTGGGCGAATTCGGCCTCCTGGGTAGCAAAGTCCAAAAGCATTTCTTTTATGGCTGGAAGTATTATCTTGCCCCGTTCGTCATACTTACCCTCTTTTTCCTCCTTGGCCAGCTTCTCCCTGGCCTGGGCGTACCATTGCTCCATGTGTATCTCCCTTCTCTATCAATCCCCACCGTATATGCAGGCGGCCAGCAGCTGCTCAAGGAGCAGCAGTAAACACAAAATTATTTCCATCTTCCTTCCGGCCCTCATCTCTGATAAGGTGAGCAGCAGCGCCGGGCCAGGGGCACCGGGCGCCGCCGGGGTATCTGGTGAGGCCGCATATTGAGC
>CALXGF010000058.1 GCA_944387735.1 uncultured Oscillospiraceae bacterium | reverse complement strand
AGAGTGAGGACTGGCCTCTGCTGCTCCGTAACATTGGTTTCAAAACCGCCGCCATGGCCCTGTCCTCCGACTCCGTATCTCTCAGGGACCCGGCCCTGAACTCGGAGGAGAAGCTGGCAATAGTTCTGGGCACGGAGGGGGACGGGCTGGCAGAGAGCACTATTGCCCATTGCGATTACACCGTGCGCATACCCATGGCCCATGGGGTGGACTCGCTGAACGTGGCGGCGGCCAGCGCCGTGGCCTTTTACCAACTGGGCACAACGAATAGAAAGGCGGTAGAAAATGGATAATTCAGAGCGTCTGGCAGCTTTTGAAAAGATGCTGGCGGACATTGAGAAAAACTACGGCGACATACAGCAGAAGATGGACGCTCTGAAAGCCCAGGGCAAAGAGAAAAGCGCCACCTACCGGCAGTATATGGGCAACAAGCTGATGTATAGGCAGCTGCTGTCCATGTACGAATTATATGGTCTTAAAGACCGGGAATAATGAGAAAAGAGTTGGGATTATCTCCCAGCTCTTTCAATTATATAATATGCCCATATGCGGCGCTTGGCCCTTCTAGGCCTCGCTGTAGGGCTTCATTTGGGCAAAGCCGAAAATGCCGGAAGATACAAGCCAGTAGCAGTTATACAGCAGCTCGTCCAGACTGAGCCTTTTCCCGTCCTGATACCACTTGGACACCACGCCGCTTATAGCGGAAATACTGAAGGTCAAGGCATAGTCGAAGTTGGGCATGTCTTCATCCAGACCGAAGAGCTTTGTGAATATTGGGGCATAGAAAACCTTCAGTTTGTCCACGAAGCCGGAGTTCAGGCCATTGGAGATGATGAAGAAGAGTTTTTCCCCCTCGTCCTCCAGTATCCCTGCGTAGATTTTTGCAAAATCCTTCAGACTCATGGGGAAGCCCTGGGGAAAGACCTGGGATATTTTTTTCTTAACATCCTCCAGCATCTGCATTTCCGCCTTATCTCTCAGGTCTTCCATGTCGATAAAGTACTGATAGAAGGTGCTGCGGTTAACTCCGGCAGACTTGGAAATGCTGATAACGCTGAGCTTTTCCCTATTCATTAAAAGCTTCCAGTAGGCATCGGTAATTGCTCTGCGGGTTTTTTCCGTCAGTTCCGGCTGCCTGTTCATACACTTTCCTCCGTCCGACATAAAAATGGATTTTGTTGGTTGATAATTAAAAAGCCGGGTGCTACAATTTATTATACGGCAGTCTGTCGGATGATTCAAGACCTTGTATTTTCTTTGCATCTTTCAGGGGGATGAACACATAATGTATCGTTACCGGGCCGGCATAGATATCGGCTCAACCACAGTAAAGCTTGTAATTTTGAATGACGACGGCGATATAATTTTCAGCGACTATCGCCGCCATCGGGCCCACACCCAGGAGACTCTGGCTGAGCTTCTCTCCGATGCCAGGAAGGTGACCGGGGAATGTGAGCTTCTCTCCGGCATAACCGGCTCCGGCTCCATCAATCTGGGCAAGGCGCTGGACATAAAATTTGTACAGGAGGTCGTGGCTGTGGCCACGGCTTTGCAGCATACCGCACCCCAGACCGACGTGGCCATAGAGCTGGGGGGCGAGGACGCCAAGATAATCTATTTCACCGGTGGCCTGGAGGAGCGTATGAACGGCGTTTGCGCCGGGGGTACCGGCTCCTTCATCGATCAGATGGCCTCTCTTTTGCAGACCGACGCCGCCGGGCTGGACGCCGAGGCGGCCAACTACCAACAGATATATCCCATTGCCGCCCGCTGCGGCGTCTTTGCCAAGACTGACATCCAGCCCCTGATAAACGACGGGGCCACAAAGGCGGACCTGGCCGCCTCCATATTCCAGGCCGTGGTGAACCAGACCATTTCGGGCCTTGCCTGCGGCAAGCCCATTCGGGGCTGCGTGGCCTTTCTGGGCGGGCCTCTCCACTTCCTGCCGGAGCTGAAGAAGGCTTTTATACGCACCCTGCGCCTCACCCCGGAGACTACCGTGGATCCGGCCAACTCCCACCTCTTTGCCGCCCTGGGTGCGGCTCTTGAGGCGGAGGACGCCAAGTGCCACAGCATGGACCAGCTGATAGAGCGGCTGTCCTCCGGCGTGGAGATGAACTTTGAGCTAAAGCGTCTGCCCCCTCTCTTTACCGACGAGGCGGAGTTTGACAGCTTCTGCCGCCGCCATGAGAAGGCCGTAGTGCAGAAGGCCCCTGTGGAGACTTACAGCGGCGACTGCTTCCTGGGCATAGACGCCGGCTCCACCACTACCAAGCTGGCCCTTATCGGCTCGGAAGGCCAGCTTCTCTACTCCTATTATTCCAATAACCAGGGCAACCCCGTGCGCACGGCCATGGAGGCTATTGATAAACTCCGCAGCCTGCTGCCGGAGGGCGCAAAAATAGTCCGCTCCTGCTCCACCGGCTACGGAGAGGACCTGCTGAGATCCGCCTTCGCCTTGGACGAGGGGGAGGTGGAGACCATTGCCCACTGCACTGCCGCCGCCTTCTTTGACCCCCAGGTGGACTGCGTCCTGGACATCGGCGGCCAGGACATGAAGTGCATAAAGCTTAAAAATAACTCGGTGGATACCGTGCTTTTGAACGAGGCTTGCTCCTCCGGCTGCGGTTCCGTTATCGAAAACTTTGCAAACTCCCTGGGCTTTAGCGCAGAGGACTTTGCAAAGGAGGCCCTATTTGCCAAGAACCCCGTAGACCTGGGCACCCGCTGCACAGTGTTTATGAACTCCAATGTGAAGCAGGCCCAAAAGGAAGGGGCTACCGTCCAGGACATCTCCGCCGGCCTGGTCTACTCCGTTATAAAGAACGCCCTTTATAAGGTCATAAAGCTCACCGATCCCGCCCAGCTGGGCAGCCACATAGTTGTCCAGGGGGGGACCTTCTATAATAAAGCGGTGCTCCGGGCCTTTGAGTCCATTGCCGGGGTGGAGGTCACCTGTCCGGACATCTCCGGCATAATGGGAGCCTTCGGCGCCGCCCTTATAGCCAGGGACCGCTATACCGGCCAGGAGAGCGGCATGCTGCCCCTGGAGGAGATAGTGAATCTCAAGTACACCACAGCCACCGCCCGCTGCGGCCGCTGCTCCAACAACTGCCTGCTGACGGTGAACAAGTTTCCCGGCGGCCGGCGCCATGTCACCGGCAACCGCCGCGAGCGGGGCCTGGGCGGCGCCTCCCGGCAGAAGCGGGCTCCCAGCATGGTGGAGTATAAGCAAAAGCGCATGTTCGACTATCCCCCGCTGGAAGAGGCCCCCAGAGGCGTCATAGGCATACCCAGGGTGCTGAACATCTGGGAGAACTATCCTTTCTGGGCCAGTTTCTTCAAGGCCCTGGGCTTCAGAGTGGAGCTCTCTCCCCTCTCCTCCCGGAAGATATACCAGCTGGGCATGGAGTCCATCCCCTCGGAGTCGGAGTGCTATCCTGCAAAGCTGGCCCACGGCCACGTCCAATGGCTCATCGACCAGGGCATCAAGACTATCTTCCACCCCTGCGTCTTTTACGAGCACCAGGAGACCCCTGGAGCTCAGAACCACTATAACTGCCCGGTAGTTGTCTCCTACCCTGAAAATCTGAAAAACAATGTGGAAGCCGTGGCCGACGGGGACGTACGCTATATCCGCCCCTTCATCGCCTTCACCTGCGAGCGGGTGGCCGCCGACCGGCTGGTTAAGCTCTGTCGTGAGGAGTGGGACATCCCTGAGCAGGAGGTCCGCCATGCGGTAAAGCTGGCCTGGGCCGAACAGCACCGGGCCAAGGACGATGTGCGCCGTCAGGGCGCAAAGCTTCTGAAGGAGATGGAGGAACAGGGGGGCCGGGGCATAGTCCTGGCCGGACGTCCCTACCACATCGACCCGGAGATAAACCACGGCATCCCGGAGCTCATCGCCTCCTACGGTCTCACCGTATTCACCGAGGACAGTCTGCCTATAGACTTCGTCCCCGGCCGCCCCATCCGGGCCAACGATCAGTGGGTCTATCACTCCCGGCTCTATACCGCCGCCGAGTTCGTCTCCCACAGGGACGATCTGGAGCTAATCCAGCTCAACTCCTTCGGCTGCGGTCTGGACGCCGTCACCACCGACCAGGTCTCGGAGATCCTGGAGGGCAGCGGCAAGCTGTACACCGTTTTGAAGATAGACGAGGTGAACAACCTGGGAGCCGCCCGTATCCGGGTACGCAGCCTCATCGCCGCCATGAACATGCGCCGGGACAAGCAGGTCCACGCCAGGCCCCGGCCCGCCGCCTACCATCGTACGGTATTTACCCAGCAGATGCGCCGGGAGGGCTGGACCATTATCGCCCCCCAGATGAGCCCCATACATTTTGACATTCTGGAGCCGGTGTTCCGCAAGCACGGCTACAACGTGGTCATTCTGGACAACGATAACCGCTCCGCCATTGATACCGGCCTTAAGTACGTGAACAACGACGCCTGCTTCCCCGCCATGACCGCCGTGGGCCAGATAATGGAGGCTGTTCTCTCCGGCCGCTATGACACCGACCGTCTTGCCATTGCAATGACCCAGACCGGCGGCTGCTGCCGGGCCAGCAACTATGTGGGCTTTATACGCCGGGCCTTGGATAAGGCGGGGCTGTCCCATATCCCCGTCATCTCCCTGAATGCCAACGGCATGGAAAAGAACCCCGGCTTCAAGCTCTCCCCATCCCTCATAGTGGACGCAGGCCACGCCGTAGTTTACGGCGATCTGTTCATGCGCTGCCTGTACCGGGTGCGGCCCTACGAGCTCACTCCCGGCTCTGCCAATGAGCTGTACATAAAGCTCAGGGATAAATGCATCCTGTCCCTGACCCAGCCCGGCGCCGCCCCAGGTTACAAGGAGCTCTGCCACGAGATAGTGGAGAGCTTCGACAAGTTCCCCATAGACGAGAGCATACGCAAGCCCAGAGTGGGCGTGGTGGGCGAGATACTGGTGAAGTATATGCCTCTGGCCAACAACCATCTGGTGGACCTGCTGGAGAGCGAGGGGGCCGAGGCGGTAGTGCCCGACCTTATGGACTTTCTCAACTACTGCGTCTATAACAACGACTATAAGCACCGCTTCCTGGGCAAGAGCTGGACCTCTTCCGCCACCGCAAAGCTGGGAGTCTCCATCATCCGCAGCCTGCGCAAGCCTGCCCTGGAGGCCCTGGAAAAGAGCCGCCGCTTTGAGCCCCCCATGCCCATAGAGAAGATAGCGGAACTGCCAATGCCCTTCCTGTCCATCGGCAACCAAGACGGCGAGGGCTGGTTCCTCACCGGGGAGATGGCGGAGCTCATCCTCAGCGGCACTCCCAATATCGTGTGCATCCAGCCCTTTGCCTGCCTGCCCAACCATGTGGTGGGCAAGGGAGTCATCAAGGCCCTGCGGAAAACCTATCCCAGAGCCAACATTGCCGCCGTGGATTATGACCCAGGCGCCAGCGAGGTCAACCAGCTCAACCGCATCAAGCTCATGCTCTCCGCCGCCATGAAGGACCTGCACCGCCAGCAGGAGCTGGAGGAACAGGGGGCCGCAGCCTGCGCCGCCGGAAAGTGAGTTCTCCGGCAAAACAAACGACATCCAAAAGGCCCGTAGGACCAACGGTTCCCACGGGCCTTACAGCTTTCCAAAAGAGGGCCAGCTTTCTTTGATAAAACAACTCGGACCGGCTTGAAGCCGGTCCGGTTTTTTACGTCTGTATTATTTTGTCAGGCTGTCCAGCTTGGCGGTAAAGTCTGCAAGGCTGCAGTTAGCCTTAAACCATATGGGCTCAAAATCCTCGCCGGAGTCCTGGGTCTGGCTGCTGTCTGTCCCGTTTTCGGAAACAGCCTCATTCTGGGCGGCCTCCTGTGCAGGCTGCTCGGTGGCCTGGGGCGGCTCCGCAGTCTTTGCATCTGCGGAGGTCTCCAGCGGGTCTATGATTATCTCCGCCAGTGAGAAGTACAGTTCCTCTCCGTAGACCTTGACCATGACCTCGCAGGGTATATCGTCGAAAACCATGGCTATCACATAGCTTCCATCGCACTGTCCCTCAGGCAGCTGGGCTTCTTCAGGGGCCGTGCCGTTTTCATCCTGCATGCCCATGAGCAGGAGCAGCAGCTCCCTGCCGCCCTCCTTGTCGTCCATCATGTCATACTCCTCCGCATCGGGGCAGGGAGTGGGACTTGCCTGGGGCAGCTCTCCGGTGCTCTGTGCTGCATCGGTCTTGTCGGCTGCGTTGCCGTCATCCTGAGGCGGTACGGTCTCGGCCGGGGTCAGCTCCATAAGGGAGGGGAACAGACTGAACACTCTGTCAGGCGCCTTCTTATGCACTTCGCCGCTGAGCTCCTGCTGGCTGTCGGTCTCCGGCTGCTGGGCCTGGCCGTTCTCCGCCGCCTGGAACTGGGAGACGCTTCCCTGCTCGTCATCTGCCGCCGTGTCCTGCTGAGTCTCCTCAGGCTGGGAATAAGGGGTAGGAGTGGGTGTGGCTACAGGGCTGGGCGTAGGAGTTGGCGTGGGACTAGGCGTAGGTGCCGGGGTGAAAACTATCACAGGGCTGGGGCTTGGAGTGGCCTGGTTGATAATAACACGGTTCTGGTTTGAGTTGTCTCCACTCTCGGAAGATATGGGATTGCGCCAATCGGCATAGGGGTCCGCCGTGGGGGCCGGGGTAGTGATTATGCTGCCCTCGTTCACGGCCGTGGTCCCTGTCTGGGGTAGGGCAGCCGTCTGCACATTGGGGCTTGCGGTAGGTACAGGCGTCGGGGTGGGGCTGGCCGTAGGCGCCGGGGCCTGGGTGCTTTCGGGAGCGTCGCTCTCCGTCGCAGCCTGGACCTGAGCGCTCTCGTCCGCAGCGCCTCTGGCCATGACCACAGACTCCGCCCGCTCTCCCGGGTTCAGGCTCACAGCGGCGGCAATGACCAGAGCCATGCAGGCCGCCGTGGCCAGGAGATTTCTCACCGGCCTGGATATTTTTCTTCTGCTGCCGTTGGTTTTGCCGGCTCTGCCGGCACGGCCGTTCCTCTTTATCATCTCGCTGCGACGGATCGAGGCCATAATATCCTCATGGAGTCCGTCAGGCAGTTCTTCCATATCCTCTTCAAAAAAGCTGGAAATATCTGCCATAAGCTGACGCATCTGGCTGCAGGAAGGACAGCTTGCAAGATGAACCGCCAGCGCCTTGCGTTCCTCTACACTGAGCTCGTCGTCCAAAGAGCGGCTGACAAGCTCCTGGTAGTAATCGCAGTTTCTCATGGCAGTTCACCTCCTCTCGTTTTTCCAGACGATGCAAATTCAGGAATGTTCCCGTCTTTTATAAGATATTCGCAAAGCTTTTTTCTTCCTCTGAATATTCGGGACTTGACGGTGCCCACTTCTATATTCAGCGCTTCGGCTATCTCATCGTAGCTCAGGCCCTGTAT
Organism: uncultured Oscillospiraceae bacterium; assembly: GCA_944387735.1. Lineage (GTDB taxonomy): Bacteria > Bacillota > Clostridia > Oscillospirales > Oscillospiraceae > Limivicinus. The sequence continues at coordinate 9,735 of CALXGF010000058.1, read as the reverse complement.
CTCTCTAAGAAGAAGTATCTGCCGATAGTCCTCCGGCAGGGCTTTGAGCCCCCGGCGCACGCTCTCCCTGGTGAGACTTCTCTCCAGCAGCAGCTCCGGGCTCTGGCTGACGTCCGCTACATCCAGCTGCACATCGTCTCCGCCGTCGTCCTCCACCGAGAGGGATACTGTGGGCCGGCGGCTGCGGCTTCTCAGGAAGTCCAAACAGAGGTTGGAGACTATCCTCGTCAACCACACGGAGAACTTGCTGTCCCCCCTGAAGCCGGGCAGGGAATTATAGGCTTTAATGAAAGCCTCCTGAGTCATATCCGCTGCATCCTCGCTGTTGCCCAGGATACGCAGAGCCACGTTATATACTTTCTTTTCATATTCCAGTACCAGCTCTTCAAAAGCGTTAGTGTCCCCTTTAAGTACCTGCTGTACTATCAGGTATTCCTGCTCCCTTGTCAAGCCGCCACCTCCTCAATATCTGTTCCTTCCGGCCTGTTATCCGGCCTTCAGCTCAGATCCCGTTTTATTCCTTCGGCGATATGCCGCAGTTCCTGTAAAGTCTCCACATGCACCAGCTGCTGCTTGTAATAGCCCCCATGGGCCACGCCGTGGAGGTACCAGGGCAGCTGGTGCCTGGCCTCCAGACAAGCTATTCGCTCCCCTGTGCGGGAGCTGAGTTCTTCTATCTGCTCCACTGCCCGGTCTATCCTGTCTCTCAGGGGCGGCAGTTCCGGCGCCGGCTCCCCCTCAAGGAGGGCCTTGGCCTGTTTAAAAAGCCAGGGGTTGCCGAAGCTGCCCCGGCCTATCATGGCCATGTCGCAGCCGGTGTAGCGCAGGATGTGCCGGGCATCCTCCGGGGAGAATATATCCCCATTGGCTGTCACCGGGATGTCCACAGCCTTTTTCACGTCTCTTATAATATCCCAGTCCGCCCGGCCGGAATACATCTGGGCTCTTGTCCTGCCGTGGACGGCAATGGCGTCGGCCCCGGCCTGCCGGCACATAAGGGCAAATTCCACGGCGTTGACGCTGCCGTTATCCCAGCCCTTGCGAAATTTCACCGTCACCGGCGCCTTCACCGCCTGTTTTACCCTGCTGATTATTTCCGCCGCCAGCTCCATGTGGCGCATCAGCTCCGAGCCGTCCCCAGACCTGACTATCTTCCCCACCGGGCATCCCATATTTATATCCACAATGTCTGCCCCGGAGATTTCCAGAGCCATAGGGGCCGCCTGGGCCATGACCTCCGGTTCGTGGCCGAAAAGCTGCACGGCGCAGGGGTGCTCGTCTTTTGGAATGTACAGCAGAGATTTAGTCTTTTCATCCTTGTATACCAGGGCCTTGGCGCTGACCATCTCCGTAGTGGTCAAGGCCGCTCCCTGTTCCCGGCAAACACGGCGGAAGGCGAAGTCCGTGACTCCAGCCATGGGGGCCAGGCTCAGTCTGCCGGGGATCTCCACATCCCCTATCTTCACCATGACATGTCCAGCCCCACGGGGCAGTGGTCGGAGCCCATGAGTTCAGGCAGGATGTAGGCGTCCTTAATATTATCTCTCAGCCGGTCGGAGACCACGAAGTAGTCTATACGCCAGCCCACATTCCGCTCCCTGGCGGCGGCCCTGTAGCTCCACCAGGAATAGGCGTCGGTTCTGTCCGGATAGAGATAGCGGAAGCTGTCGGTAAAGCCGGCGGCAAGGAGCTCCGTAAACTTTTCCCGCTCCTGGTCGGAAAAGCCGGGGTTGCCCCGGTTTGTCTTGGGATTTTTAAGATCTATCTCCTCATGGGCCACATTCATATCCCCGCAGACTATCACCGGTTTCTTTTTGTCCAGCTCCTTCAGGTACTCTCTGAAATCGTCCTCCCAGCACATGCGGTAATCCAGACGCTTCAGCCCGTCCTGGGCATTGGGCGTATATACGCACACCAGATAGAAGTTATCATATTCCAGGGTGATGCAGCGCCCTTCCCTGTCGTGTTCCTCTATACCTATATTATAATTGACGGAAGCAGGCGTATGTTTTGTAAAAATGGCTGTGCCGGAGTAGCCCTTTTTCTCTGCATAGCACCAATAGCTCTCATAGCCGGGCAGGTCCGGCTCCAGCTGTCCCCGCTGTAGTTTAGTCTCCTGCAGGCAGAAGAAGTCGGCGTCCAGGCTCCAGAATATATCCTCAAAACCCTTTTTATATACGGCTCTAAGGCCGTTCACATTCCAGGAAATAAATCTCATCTTCCGGTCTCCTCCCTGTCTCTCAGACTCTCGGCATATCCTCTGGCATCCCGCAAGGCGGCAAAACGCATCCGCTCCAGGGGCGGAGCGGAGAGGTCAAGAGTCTTTTCCGTCTTTGTGGCCACCAGGCGGTTTATTTTTATGCCCTCGGCGGAAAACTTGGCCTCGTAGTCGGTCATGATGAATTTCCCGCCCTGGCCGTGGAGGTCGTTAGTGATTTCCGACAGTTCCCAGCCCTCCTTTTCCATCTGCTCCATGGACCAGTTGAACAGGGGCAGGTTGTCGGTCTTGAAGTGTATCTGTCCGCTCTGGGGCAGCAGGGCGGCATAGCGCCGCAAAAAGCCCGGACTTGTCAGGCGGAACTTGGCGTCCCGGCTCTTGGGCCAGGGGTCGCAGAAGTTTATGTATATTCTGTCCACTTCTCCCTCTGCGAACATCTGGCAGAGCTGGACGGCATCGCCGTCTATGAAGCGCAGGTTATCAAGGTCTCTCTCCGCCGAACGCTCCATGGCAATTATCATGGCGTCCGGCACCTTCTCCAGGGCAACGTAAAACACGCTGGGCAGGCTCCCGGCGGTATCTACTGTAAAGCGGCCCTTGCCGCAGCCCAGCTCCAGATAGAGCTTTTCCGCCTCTCTGCCCATTATCTTTTTTCCGGCGGCTTTCCACCGTCCTCTCAGTTCCTCCGGCCTATCCACCAACAGCCCGGAACATCTCTCCATCCTGGGCTCGAGGTTCGGCCGTTTTCTCATTCTCATCGGATCACGCTCCTTTTTTCAGCATACCACAAGCGTGAAAAAACATCAATGAAAAATGACTTGCTTTAATATTATTTTTGTTGTATAATAGCATCCGCACCGAAACCTGAAGCCCATATTTTTCAAGGCTTTTCCCTGTTTTTCTAGCTTTTGCTATCCTTAATTTTCCTTAATAAAAATTAAGAATTTCCTTACGGGCTCCGGCTTGATGCTTTTGGTGCAAAGACCATATTTCCGGGTGTAGCGCAGTTGGTAGCGCGCGTGGTTTGGGACCACGATGCCGGGGGTTCAAGTCCCTCCACTCGGACCAAAATCCCGCAAAATTGTTTATTTTTGCGGGATTTTCCTTTATTATATTGCGCAAAGCTTTAAAACAGTTCCTTGCCTCTCATTTCGATTTTGTGGAGTTACCAAAACATGATCATAGAAACAGAAAGACTGATCCTGCGCCCATTTTTGGAAATGGACGCAGCGGATGTCTATGAATATCTGAAAGAGCCTCAGGTCAACTGCTTTGCCTGCATGAAACTCAATTCCCTTGATGAGGCCAGAGAAGAAATGAAAAAGCGCCTTGGCGAGACCGAGCATTATTTCGCAGTCACCCTGAAAGACGGCGGCAAGGTGATCGGAGAGATCGGCGCCTATCCGGAAACTGGGGAGCCCCATGGGGATGACAACGCCGTACCGGACACCTTCAGCCCATGCTGGATGCTGAACGAGAACTACCAGGGCAAGGGCTATGCCTTCGAGGCGGCGCAGGCTTTCTTTGACTACCTCTTTTCCCAAAAGGGCGCAAGGCGCATTTACGCCTATACCGAGGACTACAACCTTTCCAGCCGGCGTCTGTGCGAAAAGCTGGGCATGCGCCGGGAGGGAATGTTCCTCGAATTTATCTCCTTCGTAAAAAATCCAGACGGCACGCCCAGGTATGAAAATACCCTGCAGTATGCCATCTTGAAAAAGGAATGGGACCGGCAGCAGTTGGGTACGTATATTTAGGGTGTCAATACCTCTCTCCGGAAATCTCGGATTTTCAGGGGAGGTATTTTTTTCTACGGCATGATAAAAACTGATACGCCCGATTCCGGGTATCATTCGATTTTCCGCCGAGAAATATGACAGACAGTTGTCACATTCCTGTGCTATAATGATAACAGAATCGGAAAAGGAGGCGTATCCCATGAAGATGGAGCCGCTCATCGGCATCCTCTCCATCCTGCTCCAGCGGGAGAAGGTCGCTTCTCCGGAACTGGCGGAGCAGTTTGAGGTGTCCCGCCGGACCATTCGGCGGGACATAGAGTCCCTGTGCCGGGCGGGCACCCCCATCTCCACCGCCCAGGGTGCGGGAGGCGGAAGAACTGCGAAAGCAGCTGGGAGATTTGGCAGAAACATTGGCTGAACGTTATCGAAGGAGGGATTAGCATGGCGTCTCATCCGGATTTTGTAAACTATGTGGCCGAGCAGCTGAGGGGGGCCGGGACCATCCGCAGCCGGAAGATGTTTGGGGAGTACGGCCTCTACTGCGACGGGCTGTTTTTCGCCGTCATCTGTGACGACCAGCTCTTTGTAAAGCCCACTCCGGAAGTGGAGGCGGCCTTCCCGGAGCTGCCCAAGGCCCCGCCCTACGATGGGGCTAAAGATTATATCTTGGTGGAGGACGTGGACGACCGGGACGCCATGACTGCCCTCGCCCGCCTCACCTGCCTGGTCCTGGAAAAACAGCCGAAGAAGAAAGAGAGGAAATGACCATGGCCTTTGACTATAAGAAGGAATATAAAGAGTTCTACCTGCCGCCCAAGGCGCCCGGAATCGTCACGGTGCCAGCCATGAATTTTCTGGCGGTGCGGGGCCGTGGCGACCCCAACGAGGAAGGCGGGGCCTACAAGCAGGCCCTGGGTATGCTTTATGCAGTGGCCTTTACCATAAAAATGAGCAAGCTGGGCAAGCACAGGCTGGAAGGCTATTTTGACTATGTGGTACCGCCCCTGGAGGGCCTGTGGTGGCAGGAGGGCATCCGGGGAGTAGACTATACCCGCAAGGAGGATTTCCGGTGGATTTCCCTCATCCGTCTGCCGGAGTTCGTGAGCCGTGAGGTCTTCGACTGGGCCATCCGGGAGGCCGCAGAAAAGAAACAGAGGGACTTTTCCAAGGTAGAGTTTTTCCCCTGGGAAGAGGGGCGCTGCGTCCAGTGCATGCACATAGGCCCTTATGACGACGAGCCTGCCACCGTAGCGGCCATGGAGGAGTATGCCGCGGCCATGGGCTATGAGGCGGACTTTGGAGAAGGCCGGTTCCACCACGCGATCTATTTAAGCGATGTGCGGCGGTGCAAACCGGACCGGCTGAAGACGGTGATCCGACAGCCGGTGAAAAAAGCGAGCATGTGAACTATTGGAGGCTGTCAAAGAACTATGCTTTTTCGCAAAACAATAGAGCAGCGGGGGAGCGCGAGGGGGCAAGGCCCGCCTCGCAATACAATAACCCGCCACAGAAAAGCTTTGATTTTTCAAGGCTTTTCGGGCAAAGCGGTATTTTGCCACGGGCAAAATACTTGGCGGGAGAAGCGCAGTCAAAAAAGTCTGTAAGACTTTTTTGACAAGCTGGAACTATTGATCAGGAGCTTGCCATGGATATGCAGGAACAGAGGGAAGCGCAGGTTCGCCGCTGGTTTTCCATGTGGCTGGACAAGCAGGACACGGGCATTGAGAACCTTTTTGCCCCTGACGCCGTCTATATCGAGAGCTGGGGGCCGGAGTACCACGGCAGCGGAAAGATCAAGCTGTGGTTTGCCGAGTGGAACAGCCGGGGCGCCGTAGAGCGCTGGGACATCCGGCAGTATTTCCACAAGGGGAATCAGACCGTGGCGGAGTGGTCCTTCGGGTGCGCCATGGCGGACGGCACAGTCCAGAGCTTTGACGGCCTCTCCCTCATCCGCTGGAACGAGGCGGGACAGATCTGCTTCTTGCAGGAATTCGGCTGCAACGAAAACCGCTATGACCCCTACGCCCAGGGAGAAACCCCGGTATTCCGGGAAGAGCAGGCATTGTGGTTCTGAAGGGAGCATCGGTATGGCGACTTCCAAGGTGACAGTATATTTCCCCTGCCCGGTGGAACAGCTGTGGCAGACAGTGAGCGACCTTACCCATACCGCCTGGCGCAGTGATTTGGCCAAAGTGGAAGTTCTGGACGAAAGCCATTTTGTGGAACACAGTAAAAGCGGCTATGCCACGGGCTTTACTGTCACGTCCTGTGAGCCCCTCCGCTTCTGGGCCTTTACCATGGAGAACAGCAACATGTCCGGCTCTTGGGAGGGTATCTTCCAGGAGGCGGAGGGCGGCGCCCGTCTGACCTGCACCGAGATTGTCAACGCCAAGCGCTGGTGGATGCGCCCCTTTGTCCCCGGCTATCTGAAGCGGCAGCAGAAGCTTTATCTGGAGGATTTGCGGAGGGCGTTGCCGAAATAAGCCGTGTTAATCCGCATTGCTTGCGGCAACGGGCCATTCTCCCTACAATAGCGGTAACACCGAGCGAAAGGAGTTATCTCTCATGTTAAGCGAAAATATCAAGGTGATCCGGAAATCTAAGGGGTTTTCCCAACAAGACCTAGCTGTGAAGCTGAATGTGGTGCGTCAAACCATCTCTAAATGGGAGCAAGGCTTGTCAGTCCCGGATTCCGATATGCTCATCTCCCTATCTGAAACGCTTGAGACGCCCGTGAGCACATTGCTTGGAGAGACTGTAATTGAGTCGGAGGCCGATGCCGTAAAAGCGCTCTGCGAAAAACTGGAGATCATCAATTTACAGTTTGCACGGAGAAAGACACTCAGAAGAAAAGTTCTTCATTGGTCGCTGATTTTATTATGCGTAGTCATAGCGGCCGTTTCTGCAGCCTTAGCGGTAATCAATAGTCCATACTTGGGTTGGGATTACGGCGCCCCGGAAACCGCCGTCATGGGCGTGGCCATCCACGCCTTTGAATGGGGCTTTGTCCGTCTGGCCCCCTTCGCCCTGACGGCGGCACTGGTGGGCGTTTTTCTGACACGGAAAAAGGTTGACTGAACTCAGCACAAATCCCAAACCGTGTCGTTCTCTTTCCTCCTCAAATCCGTTAAGATCAGATTGTCAGTTGAAACTGAACAATTCGTTTGAGGAGATCGTACTATGAACACGGATAAATTTTTTGCGGAAGCCATCGCCAACGAATATGCCCCCAAGGACACCTCCAAGGTTGTGGCCCTGAGAAAGCTGGACCGGAAGGCAAAGGGGCCCGCCAACATTTTTTCCTACAGCTTCGGCGTCCTGATGACCCTGGTCCTCGGTCTGGGAATGTGCCTTTCCATGCAGGTGATCGGAGGGGGCGGCGTCCTGATGACTGGCGCCGGTATCCTCCTGGGCGTTTTGGGTATCGTCGGCGTGGGATTGAACTATCCCATCTATAAAAAGCTCCTGCGGTCCGGCAAGGAAAAGTATGCCTTTGAGATTATGCAGCTGGCCAGGGAGATCAGCGAATCGGCAGAATAGGCAGAAGAGGAGGGCGGCAGATGAACAAGTCCGAAAGCAAATACTTCAATACCGCCCTGAGGATGGACGAGGCCCTTATTGCGCTGTTGGAGAAGAAGGATCTGGAATATATTACGGTGAAGGAGCTCTGTCGCCAGGCCGGCGTGAACCGGTCAACCTTCTACCTGCACTATGAGACCATCGCCGACCTGGTGAATGAAACCTTTAAGTTGATTAACCAGCGCTTTCTGTCCTATTTCCCCCAGCGGGAAGAAGACATTCTGGGCAATATGGGCAGCAGGGATCCGGAAGAGCTGGTGTTGGTCACCAGGGAATAGCTTATCCCCTATCTTTGCTTTATCCGAGACAATAAAAAGGTCTACCGGGCGGCCTTCCGGAATCCGAGCAGCATGCAGGTCCATGCGCGATATGGGGAGTTAAAGCAGCATAGCCCAACTCGGCCAGCGTGGAGGCTGCTGTCTTGCTGCGGTTCCCGCTGCGGCAGTAGCCTGAAGGTGTTGGAGAGGATATTCCGTTGGGCCTGGCCTGCTCAACAGAGGCTCAAAAGGCGGCGGTCCGCTTGTCCTTCAAATACCGGAGCAAGGCGTTTACGTTAAGCTGCAGGCAGTTTTTCCCTGCTGCTTATACGGCCCGTTTCATACAGCTAAAATATCCCATGCTGTTCTTACTGGAAAGCATGGGATATTTAGCGTCGTAGCGCCGAAAACCAGAGTTCAGGCAGATTCTAATATGCGCCGGGGCAGGAGAACTCTCCATCCTCCAGAGTTTCAGTCCTCCCCCCGATATTTTCTTCTGGTAGCCAGACCTCCCCGGATATGTCTCTCCGCCTTGTTTATATCCAGCAGCTGCCGCACCTGCTTGTATAGTCCAGGGTTCAGTTTAGGCAGCCGTTCAGTAAGATCTTTATGCATGGTCGTCATTAATTAGAATTGCCTCGTCCAGCCCCAGGTCACCGAACAGCCGCAGATAGATATCCACGTTCCCGTCCTTGTCCACTTCGATTTTCTGGATTATTTTCTTCAGTTGGGCGTTGCTCATCTCCCCAACGTCAGAGATGTCCTCTATCTCCCGGAAGGTCCGGTTCAGTATGCCCTCCAGCTGCTCCCCCTTGGTGAGATGGTAGGACACCATTTTAAGCTCGCTCTCCAGCCCCTCAATCTCCTTGCGCATACCGCCGATCTTCTCGTTAAGTTCCTCTCTGGATATAAGGTCGTCGGCATACATATCCATGTATCTCTGCCTGGTCTTCTGCAGTTTGCTGAGCCGGGCGTTCAGTTCCTTTTCGTAGTTCAGGTTCTCGTCCTTTGCCTTATATACCCGCTGGAACTCATTGGTTATATGGCGGATGACATTTTTCTTTGACTCCAGCAGGCTGGAAAAATATTTCTGTAAAGTTTGGATAAGCTCCTCCTCATCCAGAGCCACGGCATTGGGGCAGCTGTCCGCCCCCTTCCCGTTGTGCCCTGAGCAGACCCAGCGCACATAGGTGTTTTTATAGGTGCGTACAGTGCGCCGGAAAGACCAGCCGCACTCCTTGCATTTGATAAGGGTGGAGAAGAGGTATTTGTTGCTCTGCCGCTCTTTGTCCACTCTGAAGGTCTTGCCCCGGGCCTGCATAGTCTGCTGGGCCTGTTCAAAAGTCTCCGGTTCTATGATGCGAAGCTCCGGCCGCTCCACCACCATCCAGTCGGTCTCGTCTTTTTCCTTTCTCTGGCCGGTGAGAAAGTCGGTGACCTCCTGCTTGCCGTTGATTATCTTGCCCGTGTACAACTCGTTGGTGAGGATGCGGCAGACCGCATTCTGGCTCCACTGGCAGTTCCGTTTTGTTTTCAATCCCCGCTCGTTGAGAAAGCCCGATATCCTTGCCGTTCCGTAGCCGTCCTGTATGTACCACTTATAGATCTGGCGGACAACTGCGGCTTCATCCTCATTTATGCTGAGATTGAAGTAATCTCCCGGTATCTTGTCGTAGCCGTAGACTATGTTGGGGACCCGCCCCTTTTCTGCGTTCATCTTCTTTCCAAACTTCACACGCTTGGAGGTGTTGGCGCTCTCCTCCTGGGCCAATGCGCCGAAAATGGTGAGCACAAACTCGCTGTTGCCCATGCTGGTCATGTTGGCGGTAAGGAACTGTGTCTCAATGCCCAGAGCTTTCAGCTTGCGGATATTTTGCAGCAGGTCCACGGTGTTCCTGGCAAAGCGGGAGATATCCTTGACCACCACCATGTCAAAGGCACC
>CALXGF010000057.1 GCA_944387735.1 uncultured Oscillospiraceae bacterium | reverse complement strand
TCCATATCCTCCAGCATGGAGGCATAGCTGGGGTAGTAGTCCAAAACCATGTCTTCCAGGTCCGCCCTGGTAGTATCCTCCATCTGCTCGTCAATCAGGTCCTGAACATAGTCGTCCTCCGGTATGCTCATATACTTCACATAGAGCTCGGCCAGCTGCTCATCGTCGGCGGCGTCTATGTAGTCTCTGGCGGCCTGGGCCTTGCGGCTGTCGGTTAGGGCTTCGTCGTCCTTATCCAGGAAAGGCAGCTCATTGAAGACGTCCGTTTTCAGGTCGGCAAGCTGCTGCTTCACCAGGTCCTTCTCAGCGGCCTGCTCCACCACATATTCCACCAGCTGATGGGTATAGCCAATGGAGCCGGTCATCATGCCGGACATAGCGTCGTCATTCTGGCGGATGATGCCGACAATCTTTATTTCCAGGCCGTTATTGAAGAGGGTGCGAAGACCCAGGTCCTCTTCAGCCAGGTCCACATACTCCTCCTTATCCTCATCCCATTTATACTGGTCGGCGGGATAGATATAGCGGAAAGAGCGGCTGCAAATATCCTCATAGCTCCAGCTCTCCACTTCGCTGGCCAGGTTTTCCTGGTCCATAAAAGCCTGCATATCCTCGGCCAGAGTGCTGTTGGACTTCAGGCCCAGGGCATAGAGCACAAGGTCGGAGACCTCGTTGTTCTTGTCCACCACCAGCACCACCTCGTCGTAGTTCTCCGGCCACTTGCCGTAGAGTACGTCGTACTGGCTCTTGATCATTGGGTTGACGCTCTCTCCATTTTCTCCCGGCAGCATCTCCTGCCACACATCCATAACGGAGTACATCTGCCCGAAGGTGGAGAAGTAAGAGCTGTAGTCTCCGCCAAAGGTCTCGCCCATGGCGGTCTCCAGCAGGGTCACCACATCGGTCTTTACGATATTGTCGTCCACATCCTTGGCATAGATGTTCATATTCAGGTCGTAGGAATACTGTACGGTGTTCACATAGGGGGATATCTCGTTGCCTTCGCTCTCCAGATACTCCTTAAAGGCTCTGAGGTTATTTGTCTGTGTTTCGGCAGAGACCATAGAGTTCATCATGTCATACATGACGGTACTGGAATATACTGCGTCCTTGTCGTGCTGATTTTCTGCCGCCTGGGCCTGCACGCCCATAAGGGAGGTCATCATGCTGCTCATATCCATGCTCTCGGCCTGGATGGTTATGGGGTAGCTGGCCAGAGTATCCTTCTGCACCTTGTCGATATAGTTTTGAATTCCGTTGGAAAGGGACATTATGAGGGCTATGCCTATTATGCCTATGCTGCCGGCAAAGGCCGTCAGTACGGTGCGGGCCTTTTTGGTCATCAGGTTATTGGTGGACAGAGTAAGAGCCGTAATAAAGCTCATGGAAGTTTTCCTTCCCAGGCTGCCTTCCTTGCCCTGTCCCTGGGAATCGTAGGGCAGGCTGTCGTCCACAATAAGGCCGTCTTTAAGCTTTATGATACGACTGGCGTAAGCGGAAGCCAGCTCCGGATTATGGGTGACCATGATGACCAGCTTATCCTTGGATATCTCTTTCAGGATATCCATTATCTGCACCGAGGTCTCGGAGTCCAGGGCGCCTGTGGGCTCGTCGGCCATGAGTATATCCGGGTCGTTCACCAGGGCTCTGGCAATAGCCACGCGCTGCATCTGGCCGCCGGACATCTGGTTTGGTTTCTTGTAGAGCTGATCCCCCAGCCCTACTTTTTCCAATGCCTCCTTGGCTCTGGCTCTGCGCTCAGCCGCCCCAACGCCTGAGAGGGTGAGGGCCAGCTCCACGTTGGCCAGGACGTTCTGATGGGGTATAAGGTTATAGGATTGAAAAACAAAGCCCACAGAGTGGTTGCGATAGGTGTCCCAATCCCCGTCGCTGAAGTTTTTTGTGGAGCGGCCGTTGATTATAAGGTCGCCGGAGCTGTACTGATCCAGGCCGCCAATGATGTTCAAAAGGGTTGTCTTTCCGCAGCCGGAGTGGCCCAGTATCGCCACAAACTCGCTCTCCCTGAATTCCAGGTCTATCCCCTTCAGGGCATGGACAACCGAATCCCCGACTATATAGTCCTTTTTGATCCCCTTGAGTTTAAGCATTTTTTCTCCTTCTATGCTAAGAATTTATTGACATACAGATAAATCTGCGCTAGAATAATCAAGCTATTTATTTGCTTCCGTAGCTCAGCAGGATAGAGCATCCGCCTCCTAAGCGGAAGGTCGCGCGTTCGAATCGCGCCGGGAGTGCCAAGCGGAGCCGCCTTGCTCTGAGGGGACATCGGCTTTTGCCGGTGTCCTCTTTATTTTTTCCTTCAGCATAGGCCGAGCATTTGAGCGTTTATGTATTTTACCACAGTTTGTTCTTTTTGTCTTGGCTGAGACTAAATTTAATCCCCAGTTCATAATTGGGTTTTTTGGAAATTTCTGTGTGGAGGTCCCCTATGAAAAGAAATATAAAATTCTCCAATATGCTCTCCTCCGGCATTGCAATGCTGCTCTCCCTGGCTACCGGTTTTCTCTGCGGCTTTGCTATAATGGACTATACCGTTAAGCTGTCCGGCGGCTTGTTTCAGAATCTGCTGGTCTTGCTGTCCGGGCTTTTACTTTTAGCTTTGGCCTATCTCCTTCAGGTAATTATCCATGAGGCTGGGCACCTCGTCTTCGGTCTCATATCCGGATATGAGTTCGTGTCCTTCCGTATAGGCAGCTTCATGCTGGCGAAGGGCAACAACGGAAAGTTGAGCCTGAAGCGTTACTTTCTGGCGGGCACCGCCGGCCAGTGTCTGCTGGCCCCGCCGGATTTTGAGGAAGACGGATATCTGCCTGTGGGACTTTACAACATGGGCGGCGTTCTGCTCAACGCCATCAGCGCCATGTTCTTCTTCTGGGCCTATTATCTCAGCGGCAAGACCGTAATTCTGCCCATGCTCTTCCTCTGCCTGGGCATAGTGGGTTTTAGTCAGGCCCTTATCAACGGCCTGCCTCTGGAACTAAGCGGAGTGCCAACCGATGGCCGCAACGCCCTGTCCCTGGGCAAGGATGAGCAGGCCCTGCGCGCCTTTTGGATACAGCTCAAAATAAATCAGCTCAGCAGCCTGGGCCGGAGATACAGGGATATGCCGGAGGACTGGTTCCGCCTTTCCGGGGACGAGACTCACTCCGGGCCTCTCACTGCCGCCCTGGCAGTGTTCAGGTCCAACAGGCTTATGGATATGCAGCTTCTCCAGGAAGCGGAGCAGCTTATCAACCGTATCATGGAGGATGAAAGTCTCCCGGGTCTTTACCGCAGCCTCCTAAGAGTGGACAGCCTCTTTCTCCAGGCCCTGAGGGCCCAGGCCCAGCAGCCGGATAAGTCTCTGGAAAAGTTCATGAAGGCCATGAAGAACTTCCCCTCGGTCCTGCGTACCCGCTATGCTCTGGCCTTGAGCGGGAACGATGGTCAGTCGGCTGCGTCTATAAAAGCCAGGATGGAGTCTCTGAAGGATAGCTACCCGTTCTCCGGCGAGCTGGAGTCGGAGCAGGAGCTGCTGGAACTTGCGGAAAAAACTCTTAAAACTCCGGACTAAGCTCTGCACTTAAGCCTATTTTTGATTTCATTGCGAGAGCCGGTACATTTTACGTACCGGCTCTGATTTATATAATTTACATAATTATATTTACATAATATTATTTTTATAATCACGATTTTTTATTATGTAAACATATTTGGAAAATTTTTTGCATTGCCTCCGCCTGCCGCCTTGTGTACAATCAAAGGCGAGGTGATGCCCTATGAAACTTCGGGCAATAATCGTCAGGATGCTGGGCATGTGTCCTGAAGCCTGGTACATATTTAAGCGCAGTTTGCAGCTTTCCGCCTTCCTTCTGCTCTGCGCTTTTGCGCTGCTGGTGGAGTGGGGCGGCAGCATAATGGAGCGTTACGAGCTGTATATGACGGCAGTGTCTCTCACGGAGACCACCCAGGCCATCCTGCTCATAGGCGTTATAGCTTCGGTGTGCATAGAGGACTTTCACAGCTGAAGGGCCATGAATTCCTCCCGGCTCATTATAGCGTTGAGGACATCCAGCATACCCTGGGCGCTGAGGCGCTCAGGCAGCTCCAGCTCTTTCAGCAGCTTCTTTCTCAGGGCGGCGCTGTTTTCCCTGCCGCTCAATCCTTTTTTATACAGGTCGGCCTTACTTATCCCAGGCTGGCGTTCTGGGCCGGCCGAATCTTCAAAGCTGGCTCCGGCCCTTCTCAGAGACTCCAATATGACTTGGGGCCTCATGCCCTCAACTCCCAATTTCCCCTCCCGGGAGGGGGCGGATTTTCTCCGCTCCTTGCCGTAGATGTCGGGAATATAGGCGTGCTTTATAAGCTCCGGAGAGATGCAGCCTTTCAGGCGATTCCTTATCATAAAGCCTGCGGCGTCGGAGTCGGTCATTATTATTATTCCCCGCTTTTCCGCCAGCTTTTTCAGCAGGCTGCGCTTCTGGCCGTCGTTAAAGATGCCGAAGCCCCCTGTCTCTATGATAACGGCCTCAACAACCTGGCTAAGAGCGTTCTTGTCGTAGCGGCCCTCCACCACTATGACCTCTTTAATCCTCTCCATTGACTTCTCCCGCCGCAATACGCAGCACGACCTCTTTCAGCAGTTCCCTCTCGTCCTGGGAACTGCTTTTCATTTTGTAATCGGTCTCGGCGCAAAGCTCCACCGCCCTTATCAGCTGAGGCAGGCTGAAAGCTTTGGCGGCGTTTATCAGCTTTTTAGCCGCATAGTCCGACTTGACGGCGCACTGGTCCATCAGAAACTTTATCCCCAGGCCCTGCTCTACGGCCAGGCGGGCTGCATACAGTCTGCGCATCTGCATTCCCAGCATAGCCAGCATGGCTATAGGCTCGTTATTTTTATCCGACAAAAGCTCTGCAAGCACCGACAAAGCCGTGTTGTACTTTTTTTGAGATATATACTCCGTCATATCGAAAATAACCGCCTCGGGAATATGATTTGCAACCGCCTCAACATCCGCCACCGTCACCTTGTCTCCCTTGGCATAGGCCGCCACTTTCTCGATCTCCGGGATAAGTCCGCTCATAAGCTCGCCGCTGATGAATATCAGCCGCTGAGCGGCATCCAGCTCTATGCCCTTCCCAGCAGCCGCAAAGCGCCGCACCAGCCAGCCGGTGAGCTGGCCCTGGGATTGACTGGTGAACTTCAGTTCCTTCACATTTTGCCGCAGGGCCTTCACGCTTTTCAGTCTTCCGTCAAGCTCGTAGCTGGCCCCCAGTACAAAGGCCAGCACACAGTAATCCGGCACATCCGCAAGGAGCTTTTCCAGGGCCTCGCTGTCCTTCAGCCTGTTTATGTCCATATCCCTCAGCTCGATAAAGCTGCGCTCAGTCATAAAAGGCAGAGAGTCCATTGCCAGGCGCAGGTCTTCCATATTCAGCTCCGGGCCGTCCATGCGGTGGTAACTGAAGCTGTCCTCCCCTTCGGGCAGACATATCCTCTTAAGCTCCGAGAGATACTGTTCCCGGAGATAGTCCTCAGGCCCCCAGAGCAGATAGGCCCTGGCCGGGCCCTGCTGTTTCAGTTCCCGTATGGCAGCGGAATAATTCAGTTTTTCATCGTTTTTACTGTATTTCCTGGCCAATTTAGTCTCTCCCGTTATTAAGATATACGTATCTCTACGGTGCCGTCAAGGTCCGTCCTGTACACATTATACCCGCAAAGCTCCAGCCGTTCAAGTGTTTCCTCCGACGGACAGTCCTGATAGTTGTAGCCAACGCTTACAATAGCAACGCTGCCGTCCAAGGAACGCAGGAAGCCCTGGGAACAGGAAGATTCAAGGCCATGGGCCCCTGCCACCAGCAGCTGTACCCCTCTCTGACGGCAGGCCCTGGCAAGGGCTTGCTCACCGGCTCCATTTTCCCCGGTCACCAGAGCTCCGTAGCCATCCAGCTCGATGAGCGCAGACAACCTGCGACCGGAACTCTCGGCCTGTCCGGTGAAAAGTTCCAGACCTATCTCTCCCAGCTCTATTTTGGTGTGGGCGTCTATATACTCCGGCTCCAGGCCCTGTTTCTCCGCCGCCGCCAATATCTCCTCCAGGAGAGCATCCCCTCCCCTGGTTCTGGACAGCAGCAGCCGCTCCACCTCCAGCATTTCCATGAGCATGGGCACGCCGCCTGCGTGTTCTTCCGTCAGCTCCGTAATCACCAGCATATCCAGACTATATCTGCCCCGGCTCATGAGATACTGCCCCGCCAGTTCCCCGGCGTCGTCCAGGCGGTACCTGTTACCGCAGTCCACCATCAGGGTACAATCCTCCCCCAGTGCCACAGTACAAAGGCCCTGACCCACGTCTATGACTGCCAGAGTATCCCGGCCCTTATTGTAATCATAGTTTACATAACACAATATAAATATAAGGCTCAGAAGGCTGAGAGTTCCGGGAAAGCCTATGCAAAGCCAGAACTTTCTTTTAAACCGGGCAAAGACGATAAACAGTATATAGCAGCCCAGCATCCAGGAGACCAGCATGGTATTCTCCAAATACAGAACAGCCAGGGGCAAAGCGGACACCAGTCTGGCTACAAGGAAAATATAACGGGCGATCCAGGAGCAGAACCAGGCGGCAATATAGCCTGCCGCAGGCAAAAGGGACAGGGCGCAGGCAGTCCAGCCCAGGCCGAAACACAGGGACACGGCCCAGAGCCCGGCCAAATTGCTGAGTATAGCCAACGCCGGGATATAGCCGAAGTGTATCGCCGTCAGCGGCGTGGTAAATACCATGACCCCCAGGGATGTTGCGGCGTTGGCTGCGGCATAGTTTCCCAGCCTTCCCTCATTCATCCGTGGCAGCCGGAGCGTAAAGAAGCGGTATATTCTGCCGGAGAAGCAGAAGATACCCGCCACGGCGGCAAAGGAAAGCTGC
>CALXGF010000056.1 GCA_944387735.1 uncultured Oscillospiraceae bacterium | reverse complement strand
ACGACCTGCTCTTCAAAGCCGGGGACAAAAGAGCCGGAGCCCAGCTCCAGGTCGTAGCCCTCAGCCTTGCCTCCGTCAAAACGCTCTCCGTCCAGATAGCCGTCGAAGTCGATGTTGGCGGTGTCGCCCATCTGAGCCTCCCGGTCATCCACGGTGAGGATGCGGGCGTTGCGCTTGCGGGCGGCCTCCAGCTCCTTGTTCACGTCCTCTTCGCTGACGTTCACGGCGTCCTTCTGGGCGCTGAGGCCCTTGTACTGGCCCAGGGTAACCTCGGGGTAAAGAGTAACTTCAAAGGAGTATTCCACTGTGCGCTCATCGGTGACCTTCACATCGGAGATGGCGGGGGCGCCAACAATACGCAGCTGGGCCTCCTTCAGGCCCTGGTCGAAGGCCTTGGGGGCCAACTCGTCCATTGCGTCCTGATAGAAGACCTCGTGGCCGTACATGCCCTCAACGACGGCACGGGGGGCCTTGCCCTTGCGGACACCGGGGATATATATAGAACTCTTATTCTTCAGGTAAGCGCCGTTGACTGCGGCCTCAAATTCGGCTGCATCGGTCTCCACCTGAAAAGTAGCGATATTATTCTCTTTTTTCTCTACATTCTTGACTGTCATGTTTCTTTCCTCCTATATATGTGTCTGCACGCACTGTAGAATAATAACAGATATCATCTGTAAAATCAATGACAAATTAATGAATTTGCGCTTTTTCTAGTCCATAAGTTTCACCGGAACAAAGTCCAGATAATCCGCCGAAACAAGCTTGAATTCCGTACCGTCTCTCCAGCCCTTGAAAGCGGCGGAACAGCCCCTGCCATGGATGTGTCCGTAGCAGCACAGCCGGACCTGATGCGCCTTTAAAAGTTCCAGGATCTCCGGACAGCTGTAGTGCATAAACACCGGAGGGTAATGGAGAAAGACCAGCTTTGGTCTGTCACCGGCGGCCTTCAGGGAGGCTTCCAGACGCATTATTTCCCGGCGCATTATCTTCTTGTCATGCTCTCCGCCCTTCTCCTCTTCAAAGAACCAGCCCCTGGTTCCGCATAGGGCAAAATCCTTGTACTCAAAACAGTTGTTGTACAGTATCTCTATACTGTCAATACCCTTTTCCTGAAAAAACCGCCGGGCCTTGGCGGCAGTACTCCACCAGTAGTCGTGGTTGCCCTTGAGTATAATCTTTTTTCCCGGCAGTCTGTGGATGAACAGAAAGTCCTCCCCACATTCCTCAATGCCCATGCCCCAGCTAATGTCCCCGCAGATGACGCAGACGTCGTCATCCTTAAGTTTTGCAAAGCCCTTTTCCAGTTTTTCCGCATGATTTTCCCACTTGTCGCCAAATATATCCATGGGCTTGCTGCTGCCCAGAGACAGGTGGGTGTCGCCTATCGCATATAGCGCCATAGAATCCGTCCTTAGAATAAAATTGCTTAAAAATTCAGATAATATAAGTGCAAACTAAGATTGGAGGCATAGATATGAACGACAAGAGAACATCAGGTCCCAACCCCGGCGTGGGCTGTGACGTGACAAATTGCAAGTACAATACCGTAGACTGCAAATGCAGCGCCGCAAAGATCAGCGTCCAGAACGAGAAAGCCAGCACCAAGGGCGAGACCTACTGCTCCACCTTCTGTCCCAGAGGCAGCTGCTGAAAATTCCCGGCTAAGCCGGGAATACATATCGACCAGATTCGTATGCCGTCAATTAAAGGCGTCCTCAATACAGTTTATCTCTATCCTGCGGCTCTTCATCCCATCCGGAGCGTAAAGCTCGATAACGTCGAAGCGGGGCTGTAAGTCCAGGTCATGGCGGCTGAGCCATAGCTCCGCTGCGGTAATAATGCGTTTTTGCTTTGCTATGTCCACAAATTCCCTGGCCTGGGCAAAGGCCGCATCCTTTCTCAGCTTAACCTCCACGAAGGCCAGATATCCGCCCTTACTTGCAATAATGTCTATCTCTCCAAAGCGGCAGGAAAAATTCCTCTCCAATATCTTGTAGCCCCTGCGCCGCAGATAATTTGCGGCCTTATCCTCTCCCCAGCTGCCAAGGGTCTTTTTATCCATCAGTGCATCTTCCTCAGAAAGCTCAGCCTGTGTATAGGGCTGGGTCCGTATTCCCGCAGAGCCTCATAGTGGAGCTTAGTGCCGTAACCCTTGTGCCGCCTGAAGTGGTACTGGGGATACAATAGGTCCATCTGCAGCATATATCGGTCACGGCTAACCTTAGCCAGCACCGAGGCCGCCGCAATATCTGCGCAGAGGGAATCTCCTTTAACAATGCAGCGGCTGGCAAACTCTATTCCGCCGTTCCTGTTGCCGTCTATGAGGGCCAGCTCCGGCTGAGGCTTCAGCTGAGCTATGGCCCTGTTCATAGCCAGAAATGTGGCGTTCAGGATATTCAACTCCTCGATCTCCTCCACCGAGGCAAAAGCTATGCCATAGCTCAAGGCCATGTCCGTTATGGGCCGGAACAGCTCCTCCCGTTTTTTCTCCGTAAGCTTCTTGGAATCGTCGAGGCCCGGCAGCGCCGCTCCCCTGGGCAGAATGACGGCAGCGGCGCACACCGGCCCGGCCAGGGGTCCACGGCCCGCCTCGTCCACGCCGCAGACGAGCTTATAGCCTTGGGCGTATATCTCTTTTTCCAGTTCCCACAAGTCAGTCATCAGGAACCTCCAGGCTGAGCCTGCCCAGTTTTCCCTCGTGGTATTCCCCCAGGAGGGTGTTTGCCATGCGCTCTATATCGTATTCTCCTCTGGAGACCAAAAAGCCCCGTTTCTTTGCCGCCTGCTCCAGAAGTTCAAAACCGTTCATATCCGGGTCCGGCGTAAACTTATATCTCTCCTCTATAGCTCCGGGATACATATCTCTAAGACGCAGCATGAAGTTTGCCCCCAGAGTCTCCTTGTCCAGCACATCGGCCTTGATGGCGTTGGTGATTGCAAGCAGCTCTCCCACCTCCTGGCTGTCAAAGCGGGGCCAGAGTATGCCCGGAGTGTCCAGCAGGTCCAGGCCGGAGTCAATGTTTATCCACTGCTTGCCTCTTGTAACTCCGGGCCGGTCTCCGGCGATAGCGGCTTTGCGTCCGGCCACCCTGTTTATAAAGGTGGACTTGCCCACATTGGGTATGCCCAGAATCATAACTCTCAGGGTACGTCCCACCTGACCCTTGCTCTCATAGTCCCTGAGCTTGTCCGCCAGCAGGCGGCGTACTGCGGGGGCAAAGCCGCTGACGCCCCTGCCGTTTTTGGCGTCGGTCTCCAGCACGGAGAATCCCCTGCCCTCGTAATATTTCTTCCACCTTGCGGTGACGGCGGGGTCCGCAAGATCTATGCGGTTGAGGATGATGAGCCGGGGCTTGTCTCCCGCCAGGCGGTCTATATCCGGGTTCCGGCTGGCCCCAGGTATACGGGCATCCAGCAGCTCGCATACTGCGTCCACCATTTTCAGGTTTTCCTCTATCATACGCTGGGCCTTGGTCATATGGCCGGGGAACCACTGGATGTTCATTTTTTCGTACATATTACCGTCTTTCATCATTGTATGGCCCTGGCCTGGGACAGGGGATATATTACAAAATATGCTTTGCCAAGTATAAGGCGGCTGTCCACCATGCCAATTTCGTTCTTGCGGCTGTCGGTAGAGGCGTTGCGGTTATCGCCCATGACGAATACGCAGCCCTCGGGCACGGTCTGAGGTCCGATGAAATCTATCTTGTTAGTGGTCGGCTCCATTATATAGTCCTCCTCCAGGGGCTCGCCGTCCACATAGACTATACCGTTGTCAAAGTCTATGTTTATAACCTGGCCCTCGGTGGCAATGACTCTCTTCACCAGAGCCCGTTCCGGGTCGTATTCGTCCTTTTTAAATACCACCACATCCCCGGCCTTGGGGGAATAGAACAGGCCGGACACCAGCATCTTGTCGCCATTGTTCAGCGTGGGGTTCATGGAGGTGCCCCTCACGTCGATAAGCCTGATAAAAAAGGCGAAGATAACCACGCAGATTATAAGGGCAATGCTCAGGCAGTGTACCCAGTCATATATCTCCCTGCGGGACTTTTCCCCAAAGGAAAGCTCAGGCAGGGTGTCCTGCTTCTTTGTATGTTTGCTCATTTTGATCTCCATTCGTCATAAAGATTCATAGTATTATACACCTCTTGGCTGCAATTAAGCAACTGTTTTCTCCTCTTGAAAGCCCGGCCCCAGCTATGATATGATATAAGTCAGTGATTTGAGGTGAAAATATGCCAAAACTCAGCATCGTCATACCTGTGTACAATGTGGAGAAATATTTATCCAAATGCCTGGATTCGGTGATTTATCCCGGCCTGGAAAACTATGAGATAGTCATAGTCAACGACGGCTCCACCGACTCCTCCCTCTCCCTGGCGGAGGACTATGCCCGCCGCTTTACCCGGCTTATCCGGGTCATAAGCACGGAGAACGGCGGTCTGGGCGCAGCCAGGAACGTAGGTATAGAGGCCGCCCAGGGCGAGTTTCTTTTGTTTATGGACAGCGACGACTTTCTCTGCGATGGGGCATTGCCGGAGATAATGGAAAAGCTGAAGGAGGATTTTGACATCTGCCTTTTTGACATTCTCTCGGTAACGGAGGAGGGCGTGGTGCTGGACGATATTCCCCGCTGCGGCCGGGAGGGTCCCCTGTCCCTTAATAGCTGGCCCAAGCTGCTGCTGTGTCCGCCTTCCGCCTGCAACAAGCTCTGCCGCCGCAGTCTCTTTATTGATAGCGGCCTGCGCTTTCCCAGCCGGGTATGGTATGAGGACCTGCGCACCATGCCCAAGCTTTACCTGCTTACCGATAAAATTACAGCTACTGACAGACAGTGGTATATCTATGTCCAGCGCAGCGGTTCCATTACCCGCTCTGCGAATTTGAAGCGAAACCTGGAGATAATAGAGGCTCTGGATGACCTGAGCGGATACTATAGAGCAATGGGCAAATTCGACGAATACCGAAACGAGCTTGAATATTCGGCCTTTTATAACCAGTTTCTCGCTGCCGTGGTGCGCATCTGCCTGGAGGAGCCGGGAAACACGGTGGCGGATAAGCTTCGCTCCGACTTTCTAGGCAAGTACCCGGACTTTCTGAAAAACCCCTACGTGAGGGAAATGCCTTTTAAATACCGGCTTTTGGCCAGACTGATTCTGCTGCGCCGCTATAGGGCGGTAGGTCTTATCATGGGCCTGAACGAGCGGTTAAAGGGCAAGTGAGGGGGTTGCAGACATGGTAAAATTGAGCGTAGTTGTCCCCGTATACAATGTGGAGGACTATGTGGCCAAATGCCTGGACTCCCTGTTGGAGCCGGGCCGTAGCCGTCTGGCCGCCGGGGAGGAGCCGGGCTACGAGATAATCGCCGTCAACGACGGCTCCACCGACTCCTCCGGGGATATTGCGGCCGAATACCGCAGGCGCTACCCGGAGCTCATAAGGCTCATCACCATAGAAAACAGCGGCCAGGGCCAGGCCAGGAATGTGGGCATGGATGCCGCCGCCGGGGAGTTTTTGTATTTTATAGACAGCGACGACTATCTGGTCCCCGGAGCTATGGCGGAGCTGCTGGAAGCTCTGGAGCAGGATTTCGACATCTGCATCTTTGACTCCATAGCGGTGAACACTCTGGGGGAGGAACTGGAGCATCGGCCCGGCTGCCATTGTGCCAGCCCCCTATCCCTCTCCTTCAGCCCGGAGCTGCTGCTGGAAAATCCCGACGTGTGGAACAAGATATTCCGCCGCAGCCTGTTTATGGACAACAATATCCGCTTCACTCCCAAAGTCTGGTTTGAGGACCTGCGTACAGTACCAAAGCTTTACGCCTACACGGATAAGACCGTCTACATTTCCAAAGCCTGGCACCGCTATGTCCAGCGGCCAGACTCCGTCACAAATACCAGCAAGGTCCGGCGTAACCTGGAGATAATCCCGGCGGTGGACGAGCTAATTGGCTTCTATAAGTCCCTGGGGCTCTATGACCGTCTGAAGGACGTGCTGGAGTATCTGGCTTTCCACAGTCAGTTTCTCACTTCCTCTGTGAGAGCAAACCTGGCGGATTGGAGAAGCCCTGTGCAAGATGAACTTATTGGAGATTTCCTGTCAAAGCACCCGGCCTATAAGTCCAATCCCTATGTGCGCGGCATGAGCATCCGGCATAAAGCGCTGAGCTTTCTGCTGACGCATCGGATGTATCTTGGCGTACACATACTTATGAAGCTGAATAACAAACTCAAAAACAAGAAAGTATGACAAAGGCGGGGCTGCGGCCCCGCCTTTACTTTATAACAGTTTATTTTGAAAGTCTCCCCTTCATATCCAATATTCCCATTGCCAGCCGGTCCAGGCCCATGTAGTTAAGGCGCATTATAAGTCTTCTCTTCACGCTCTCATTTTTATAACAGGAGCAGCTGTCCAGACTGGGAATTTTTTCCCGCACATAGGCCCGGAGCTGAGCCAGCACCTCTCCCCGATCCGGCGTATCCTGCCTCGACACCCGGCTGATGGTATCCAGCAGCACATGGTTAATGAGGAAGAACTCAAAGTCCTCTCTGTGCTCCGGCAGCATCTGTTTGGAGAGCAGCTCCATTATTTTCAGCATGTCCAGGTTCTTTGCGGAGTTGTTGTTACGCATGGTGGAGTCCTGATGCCTGCGGTAGATATACAGCGGCTCCCTAACGTATTCCACCCTGTTTGCCCTTAAGAGCATCAGAGCCGAAAAGTAGAAGTCCTCATACCAAAGCCCCGCAGGGAAGCGCACATCCCCCACCAGTTCCCGGCGGAATATCTTGTTGCAGGCGGAGCCGGCCGAGGCCAGGGGATGCTCCTGAAGGCAGGCAGGCAGCGTCTCCTCTCTGCCGTCGTCATAGCGGGCCAGCCAGTCGCAGACCGCCACATCAGCTCCTGACTCCTCCGCCTTGGTAAGGAGCTTCTCATACATGTCCGGGGCAATGCTGTCATCGCTGTCAATAAAGCCCAGAAAATCCCCCCGAGCCTCCTGAATGGCGAAATTTCTGGCTCTGCCCTGTCCGCCGTTATCTACCCGGCGAAGTCTCACCAGCTCCGGGAATCTGTCCCTGTATTCCTCCAGTACGGCGGCGGTACCGTCGGTTGAGCCGTCGTCCACCAGGAGTATTTCGTAGTCCTCAGCGGTCTGGTTCACCAGGGAATCCAGGCAGCAGCGGATATAGGGCAGCACATTATAGACCGGCACGATAATACTCAGCTTCATCACGGTTTTCTCCACAAATTATTTTCCTCGCTTATGGGCTTGACTCTGGTCTGATAGTATATAAGTCCCAGTACCAGGGCCATGTAGAAGGATACATTGGGCCGCCGCAGCACCGAGCCGGAAAACTGGGCCAGTCCTACGAACAAGACGAAGGTAATAAGCAGGATAAAATTGTCTGTGGTAAAGGCTGTCTTAAAGTTTTTAAAGAGCCGCCAAATTATCAGCAGGGCAAAATAGGCCACAAAAGCCGCATAGGCTCCAAAGCCCAGATAGCCGTAGTAATAGAATATGGCGGGCCAGTCGTTTTCCAGATCGCAGCTGCCGGTGAGCCAGATATCGGAAACGTCGATGCCGAAGAGATGGGTCAAGGCGTCGCTGTGCTTCCACATCATGGAGGCGTAGGCGCTCTTCTGCTGCCTCACATTTATGAGAGTCTGGGCGTCGGTGGTAAAGTCATACTCCTCCATTATCTCGTCTATGGTGAAGCGTTCAAACATATTGGGCATAATGCTCCAGAGCATTTTTCTGTAGTAGTCCTCAAAGACCTGATGTATCTCCGGGTCGGAGAGTATATCTTCTTCGCTGAGGCTGTTAATGTCATAGCCCATATCCCCCAGCTGCTTGTCTATTTCGCTCTGGTTAAATTCGGCAAAGCTGGTCTGAGCATAACGCACCTTATACATTGGCGTATAAGGCGTCACCAGTACCGCAACTACCGACAGGGCCAGCAGCGTTATCACCACCGGCTTTTTGAGCTTTGTACCCTTGAAAAACTTTTCCGCTATCATAAATCCGGCAAAGCCGGTAAATATCACATATACCGCAAAATAACAGGCTTTTGTGCCGTTGGACAGCAGGGCCAGCAGTGTCAGGGCGGGGACCAGTATATTCACCAGAAGCTTTTCCGACTTAACGGCACAGAAGACGGAGAAGGCCGCCAGGGTGACAACTATCACGCTGTTGGCGCAGCGGTTGTCGTCGATGACCCAGCCGCTTATGCCCAGTCCTGCGCCGTAAGTGACATTGGCGGTGCCGGTAATCCAGGACAGGCCGATGGAGGCTGCGGTGATGGCGGCGGCAAAGAACAGGCCCCAGTAGGCTTGGTTCCGGGTCTGCTCGTTTCTTATGCAGTGGACAAAGCAGACGGCCAAAATAGGCATTTGCGCTGTCTTGGCGGCGTAGGAGATGTCGAAGCTCATGCTCACGTAGCCTATACGCATGCAGTTTAATATGTGCAGCAGACATACCAGAGCAATGGCCGCCATAGACAGGACAAAGTTTTTCTTATCCTTCAGGGTAAAGAGAAGATACAGGGGCAGCAGCAGCATTATCAGAAGCCTGATAACCCCCGCCACTGTCCCGTCCGGGTTCTTGGTCCAGTAGGCCAGGATATCCAGCACCGGCTGCAATATTATCAGCAGCATGAGCCAGTGGTTCTGGAGATAATTCCCTATTGACTTTATCTTGTAATTTTCACTCATTTCTCTATCACCGAATACCATTTCTCCGCCACTCTTTCCTCCGAGAACTCTCCGGCGTGGAGCAGGGCGCAGCGCCCCATTTCTCTCAGAAGCTCAGGTTCAGCCATCATTTCCAGCATCCTCTCCTCGTAGGCTGCCTCGTCCCCTTCCGGTATCAGATATCCGTCTTTGCCCTGGCGGACGATGAAGCCGGGGCCTACGCGCACATCGTAGGCCAGGATAGGCAGAGCGCAGCTCTGGGCCTCCAGCAGCACGAAGGGAAAGCCCTCGGAGCTGGAGGACATGGCAAAGAAGGCGGCCTTGCACATCTCCTCTTCCACCTGTTCTACGTTTTTCCTGCCCGCCATGATAACGTATTCCTCCGCCCCCAGCTCATGTATCTCCTGAGCCAAGGCGGCGGCGTCCTCTCCGTCTCCCAGTATCTTAAGCTTCCAGTCCGGGGCCTTGGAGTGTATGCGGGCAAATTGCTTTATAAGCAGGTCGAAGCGCTTCACCTTTGTAAGCCGCCCTGCGGCCAGTACAATTTTCTCCCTGGTCCTGGATTCCGGATGCTCAGGATAACGCACCAGAAAATTGGGCATATAAATCAGCTTGGTGTGGCGGTTTTTCCCCGCCATCATTTTCTCCGCCTCCGCCACCAGTTGGGGCGTCAGCAGGGCCATGATATCTATGCCCTCATAGCCCTTTTCAAATCCCCGCACATACTTTTTCTCAAAGCGGTGGTCGTGGTGCAGCTGGCCTATTTTCAGCGCTCTGTCGCTGCCGTATCGGGACAGGAGCAGGTTGTGTTCATGGCGGGTGGTGATGATAACCCCGTCCTGAATGGTCTTTATCACTCTGGCTACCGAGCGCCGTTTACCGATCAGTATCTTCACGCTTCTGATACTCTCTTTTATGAAGCGCAGCGGTCTCAGTTCCCGGAGGGCAGTCTTCCATTGTTCCCTGTTTGGGGTGTCTCCCAGCAGGTATAGCACCCGCACCCCCTCAGCCACGGGAAAGGCCGGGGAGTCCGGCATATCGTAAACGCTGAAGAGATTTACCTCATAGCGGCGGGCAAAGAGGTTGGCCATGCTTATGATGGCCTTCTCCACCCCGCCCATGCCCAGGTGCAGGGCGATAATGTTCACGGTCTTTTTTCTTTTTTCCGGCTTGGCCCGGAAGTCCTCCTGGGCCAGAGCCTTTATGCTGTCTATTATCTCCGCATTGTATTCTCGCAGATCGTCTCTCTGTTTAGGCACACGCCGGGCCTTCACGATAGCGTCCAGCATGTCCTCCCTGCCCACCAGACCACGGCTGTACTTTTCCAGATTCTTGGTGCAGTAGAGAGGCAGGCCCAGGGCCTTGGCCTCCATGATGTTCAGGGGTTGTCCTTCGTAGCGGGAGGTGGAGACGAAGGCGTCCATTCTGTCCATGTACTTGAAGGGATTGGTCTGCTGTCCCAGGAAAGTGACCTTGTCGGTAAGGCCCAGGCTATCCCGCTGATATTCCAGAGCAAAGCGCTTGTCCCCGTCGCCTATGATGTACAGATGCAGGTCGTCCCTGTATCTCCCCGCCTTGGCAAAAAGCTCAAGCATAATATCGTAGCCCTTCTGGTGGCAGAGCCTGCCCAGAGCCACAAAGTTCATTTTGCTCCGGTCCGGGACAAAGTCAAGGTCCTCTCCGGCCTTCTGGTATATCTCCCCGGTGTCTATGGTGTTTTGAATAACGGTAAACTTCTCCGGGTCGTAGATGCCGCTGCTGACCATGAAGGGCTCAATCACTCCTTGAGATACCCCCACAAACTTGTCGTAATATTTAAACTTGTCCTTGAAATTGAACCAGAGCACCCGGTACTTCCACTCGTTTTCCAGCTTTACGCTGACATTGTTGTGTATCCACATCACCCGGCGCTTGGCAGGAACTGTGAGGGCCCCCAAGGCGCAGGAAAACTGGTAGGAGTTAAAATCTATGGCCAGGTCGTACTCCGGGCAATCTCCAAAGTCCAGACTCACCATATTCCTGGCTATGTCAAAAGGAATGAAAGAGCAGAGCCTGGGCAGGTGCTTAAGGTATTTTATATTCAGCTGGGGCGGGAAGTCCGGCTTCCAAAAGGACTTCTTGTCCGACAGGTATAGGTCCACCTGAAAATTCTCATAGTCAAAGTTCCGCAGGAGATTTACCAGGGACTTCTGTATCCCTCCTACGTCCAGATTATCCTGAAAGAAGGCTATCCTCTTCATTAAGACGTCCTCACGAAAATATGTTATGACAGTTTATTTTAACTCAAAATTTCCCGTATGTAAAGTTTCAGCTGTCTCTTTAGGCTGCCGCCATTGAAAAAGCTTCCGGAAGCCGTGACTCCGGAAGCTTTTATCGTTTCTCTTTTCTTCTGTATATCCGCTCTTCCGTCACCACCGCATCCATAGGAATGTCCCAGCTACGTGTCAAAATCTCCTCCGCTTTCTGGAACTCATAGGCCGCCGCTATGAATTTAGCCCCGGTACATTTGGGGAGGAATCGGTCGTAATATCCCCCTCCCATGCCCAGGCGGCGGCAATCTGCGTCAAAGGCGGCGCAGGGGCAAAGCACCAGATCAATCTCTTCAGGAGCTATCTCCCTGGAAACCTCCCTTACAGGCTCCGGTATGCCGAAGGCCCCTTTTCTCCAGGCCCCCTCCCCCTCCGGCAGCAGGGCGCACATCTCTCCTGGGCCGGTACAAAGGGGGTAGATAAAGTTCTTGCCCCGGAGCAGCTCCAGCCTTACCTCTCCATGAACCGCTCTGTATATCATTACATTCCGGGCCTGCTTATATTCCTGCAGCCTTTCCACTCTCTTGACTATACGTCGGGACAGCTCCTCCACAGTCTCCGGGCTCAAAGCCTTTCTGGCGCAGCTCATTTCCCGGCGAAGTTCCTCCATGGATTTCATTTCAGGCTCCTCTCCGCAGCGATGACCACGTGCTTAATAAGCACGGCGGAGGTGACCAAGCCCAGGCCGCCGGGCACCGGGCTTATATACTCAACGGTCTTTTCCACTTCCTCATATACAGTGTCTCCCACGAAGCCCCCCAAGCTGCCGTCGGCGTTTTCCAGTTCCGGCAGAAAGTTCATGGACACGTCCAGCACCGTCTGTCCCGGACTGACCATATCCCCGGTGATGAGCCCCGGTTTTGCTGCGGCGCAGACTATGAGGTCCGCCCGCCGGCAGATGTCTCCCAAGTTTACCGTGCGGCTGTGGCAGAGCGTTACGGTTGCGTCTCTGGCCGTCAATAACAGAGCCAGCGGCCTGCCCACCACCAGGCTCCGGCCTATAATCGCTACGCTCTTGCCCCGGCACTCTATGCCGTAGTAATCCAACATCTCCAAACAGGCTTGGGCGGTGCAGGGAGGAAATCCTGCTCCCGCCCCGGTGTACACTGCGGCAACGGAGGCGGCAGTGGAGCCGTCCACATCCTTTTCCGGAAGCAGGGCATTGCATATCTCCCTCTGCTCAGCGGCAAGCTTTCCCGGCAGGGGCCGAAAGACAAGGCAGCCGTGCACCTTTGCCTCGCCGCTGATGGAGCTCAGCAACTTCTTCAGTTCCTCCGGGGAGGCGGTCTCCGGCAGCAGATGACATTCCGTCTCCACTCCGCCCCTGGCGGCCTGACGCAGTATGCTCTTTTCATAGGCTATGTCGTCTTCCCCTTCGCCGCAGCGGACCAAAGCCAGTCTGGGAGCTATGCCCAGCCGTCTGAGGGCGGCGGAGCGCCGGTAGGAGTCCTCCTCCAGTGCCTCGGCCACCTCTCTTCCCAATAATTGCTTTGCCATTTTACCTCCCCCGCTCTAGGAGAGCGTTTCTTATTGTCCCGTATATCTCCTCGCTGAGCTGCCTGCAGCCGCTCTGCATATCAAGGCAGGCGGCGTTCAGTCTTTCAGCCTTCTCCCTGTTCTTGAGGCTCTTGGTGTTGATGTACAGGTTCAACGCCGCAGAGTCCACGGCAGCCCTTATCATGGAAGCGGCGCAGCCTGCGTCTGATACGGCCATAACCGAGCCCTTCTCCGCCATAACTGCCGTCAGCTCCATGGCCCGGCATCCCAGTTCCATTATCTTTTTGGGAGCGGCGCAGGCCCTAAGTGTAGCTTCCTCCAGTTTTTCCTCCCGGCCCGGCTCATCCTTAGGCAGTCTGTAAACCTGGCTTAGAGGCAGGAAGCCCTCCGCATCCTCCATGACCATGTCCAGCAGCGTTTCCCTAAGCCTGTCCAGCTCCGCAGCCGCCGCTTTTATCTCTTCTTCCACCCAGGCATAGCGTTTCTTTCCCACCGTCAGGGCAGCCACCATTTCCCCCAGAGCTGCCCCCAGGGCTCCGGCAAGAGCCGCCGCCCCGCCGCCGCCGGGGGTCGGGCTGTGGGTAGCCAGGAGCCTGGTAAAGTCCCGGCAGCTCTCCTTCGTGTAATCCATATTTGGCCCCTTTCAGATTATAAGTCCGTATCGATCACAGAGGGGCAGCAGCTCCTCTTCCCCGATATTTCCCTCATACAGCGCCCTGCCCTGATAGAGCCTCAAAGCCTGCTCCAGGAGTCTCGCATCGTCGCAGCAGAGGCACAGAGGTTTTGATATCATGAACTGGCAGTCGGCAAAGGCAGAGAGTTCTTCCTCTGTCCTGATGGCTATTGCCACCATGTCCCCCTCCTGCTCTTCCATAAGCTCATCCTCCAGCTCCTCTCCGCAGTTGAGCACCTTCCCATGCTTTGCCGCCGGGTCCAGGAAGAAAACCTCCTTTTCCGTGGCGCAAGGCAGCTTGTCAGAATTCATAGGGGCCGGAGGAAGCATATCCAGAGCGGCGCTGCCCTTGGCCAGAGCTTCCACATGTCCGGCCTCCGTGCCGCAGCAGCCTCCGAATATACACACTCCCGCCTCCGCCATTTCCGGCAGGCAGGCGGAGAATTCCTCCGGCGGGCAGTTGTAGACCGCCTCTCCATTCGCTATTTCCGGCATGCCGGCATTGGGCTTTGCCAGCAAGGGTATGCGGGCTATCTCCCGCAGCCGCCGCAGCTGTACCAGCATATCCTCCGGGCCCACTGAGCAGTTGAGTCCGAAGGCGTCGGCCCCCATGCCCTGCATTATCTGCAAAGCCGCCGTCACATCGCTGCCGGTGAGAGTACGTCCCTTTTCGTCGCAGGTAAAGGAGACGAATACCGGCTTTTCGCTGACGCTCTTTACAGCCAGCAAAGCGGCCCTGGCCTCAGCCACGGTCATCATGGTTTC
>CALXGF010000055.1 GCA_944387735.1 uncultured Oscillospiraceae bacterium | reverse complement strand
ACATCTCAGCTATACGCAGGGCAAAGCAGGAGCAGCCGCAGCAGTTGCATATGGCGGTGGTTCCTTCAAAACCGTCGGTCTGGTTTATTTCATGGACAAGCCCGTTATCCTCGGCCCGCTTGAGTATCTCATAGGCTTCTTCTTTAGAAACAAGGCGGTGAGCGCCCACCTTGGAGAAGTTTATTGCATTGTCATTGAGATACATGCACATATCCTCTTCCAGATGACCGCAGCCCTCTCCCATGAGGCGGCGGGAACGGCGGCAGGAACAGGGACCCACGGATATTGCAGTGGCGTTCTCAATGAGTGTGGCGATCTCATCATAGGAGGCGGTGCGGGAGTTGTTTTCAACGGCGCTCATGACGTGCATGACACGCATGAAGCTCATGCCCTGCTTGCCGGAGTTTAGAGTGGGAACGAGAACTTCTAGGCGCTTACGGGTATACTCTTCAAAACAGCGGCCAAGATCGGGATACCTGTCGCACTGCTCCCGGTTGGAGAGTATTCCTTCCATTATGCCCGGCACCCATATTGGGTAGTAATAGCAAAACTCGCCGTTTACGGTGCGGGTTCTGACAATGCCGGCAACCACCAGCTTATTCAGCTGCTGCTGTACAAAATTTATATCCTTCTTGCAGCGTCGGGCAATCTCTGCAGCGGAACGGTTAGTTTCCAGACGCATATGCATCATGACATCGCACATATCGTCGTCCACGATGGGGGCGAGGATACGGTACTCGCTGTCCTTGTAAGTTATGCCGGTATAGGTCATACTTTCAAGGCTGATCTTGGTGGCAAGCTTGAGTATGTTTGGTCTGTTTGCCATTGTGTTTTCCTCCTGTAAGTTATAGAAGATTTCTGAATCAGAAAACAAAATAGGATATGTTAAGTATACAACAAAGAAAAAATCTTAGCAATAAACAATTAGTTGGATATGTACAAAACAGCGGACTCTTGATTTTTGATTTTATGCAACTTATAATTGTGCTATACTGATAATGCGTTTTGAGAGGACCTACAATGAATAATAGTGGTATAGAGATAGAACGTAAGTTTCTTATACGAAAGCCGGAAGAGGCTTGGCTGGAGACGGAGGCGGAGGGTTCGGATATAGTGCAGACTTATCTGGAAAAAAGTGATAGGGGACTCAGGGGCCGTGTGCGGCGGCGCAGTGGAAAAAGCGGTACGGTGTACACCCACACAGAGAAGAGACATATAAGCGCTATGAGGCGGGAAGAATATGAGCGGGAGATAAGCGAGGAAGAGTATAAAGAACTTCTCCTGCACTCCGACCCGAAGCGCAGAACTATTGAAAAGCGCAGGTATGTGCTCATGTATAAGGGCCAGCGCTTTGAGATAGATCTGTTCCCCTTCTGGCCCGACCGGGCTCTCATGGAGATAGAGCTGGAAGATGAAACTCAGAAGGTGGATTTTCCGCCGGAGATAGAGATAATAAAGGAAGTCACGGAGGACAGGCGTTATACCAATTCTTCAATGGCCTTGAATATACCATTTGACCCCATAGACTAATGGAACAATTTGCCTATTGCATACGTCAATTAGCCGTCACTTAAAATTGACAGTCGTTTATTGAAGAAAGGACGATGTGAAGATGAAAAAGATATTTTCTCTATTGCTGGCAGGAGTCATGATAATTGGCCTTGCCGGATGTGAACAGCTGAGCAATGTGGAGCTGCCGCCCCTGCCCACGGTGACCCCGGAGACGGCGGAGGCCAGCCCCAGTCCCAGCCCTACTGCAGAACCCACTCCGGAGCCGGCGCAGGAGAGCGCAGGGCCTGTGACTGTAAACGTGAAACGTACGATGCAGCAGGCATATGACCCCCAGAACGGCACTGAGCTTATACTGACCTTCTCCTATGATACCCCTGTAGTTTATATAGAGGGCGGCGACGAGGTGGCAGCGGCCATTAACGAGAGAGTCGCTCTAATGGACGAGGGCTATTATACCGGCAATGACTATGGAGACGGCCAGGGCACAGGCTACAATGACATGCTCACCATGGCCGAGGACAACTACCGCTATGTCGTTGAGACAGGGGCCGAGGGCGTTCCTCTGGAGATGGCTTCCACCCGTACCGTGTCCATTCCCCGTATTGACTCCGAAGTGTTGACGCTGCTTTATAACGACTATATGTATACCGGAGGGGCCCATGGCAGCTACGGCTACGAGGGTTACTGCTTTGACCTGAGTGACGGGCATCTCCTCACCCTGGAGGAGCTGAGTTCAGACTATGAGGCGCTGTCTTCATTCCTGGTGGACTATATGGTGCAGCTGGTGGAGAACGACCAGGAGCTGGCCCAGCGCATAGATACGAGTTTTCTTCCCGAGGGCAGCGGCTATGCCGAGATACTAAGCCCCCTGCTGCGGGAGGGCTCCTGGTATTTCGGCAGCCAGGGACTGGTTATCTTCCCCGATCTCTATGAGATAAGCAGCTATGCCGCCGGGATAGTGGAATTTACCATACCTTACGACGCTTTGGCCGGGTATATCGACGACAAGTGGATGCCTGCGGCAGCGGAGGGCAGCGGCAGCATAGAGCTTGTAAAGGCTGAGGACATGGTGGACGGCAGCACTCCTATCATCGACAAGCTGGTTGTCGACCAGGAGGGCGTGGAATTTTACCTTGTAGCCAGGGGCAGCGTAAGCAGTGTAAGCGTGGTGGAAGGCGACTATGCCGACCGGTTCTATCCCTCCTCAACGCTCTGGAGCTGCAGCGCCCTGGTAGACCAGGCCCTTCAGGCGGTCTGCCCCTTGCCGGAGGGCATGCCGGAGATACAGATAAGCTATTTTGACGCCCAGGGGCAACACCAATTCTACCTCAGCATTGGGGAGGATGGCGGCCCTGTGCTCACCGACACTGTGGAGGCTGTGGGCTGAGACAAAAAATTACCAGACCGGGGGAGCTTTGCTCCTCCGGTTTTTCCAATGAAAAATTTTGATTATCCCGAAAAACCCTTGAAATACAAGCACATTCGCAGGATTTCAGATTGATTTTACTACCAATTTACTACTTTTAACGGATTGCGCCTTGATATGCCGGAACATCTTGCGAGCATGAAACAACCCAATACAAATGCGACGCACTGGCGGCGCGGCACGTCGGCAATCACACAATTTCATATAGCACCGCACTGGCGGCGTTACCTTATCCCAACCGGGAAACAAGGAACGCCGCTATTTTTTTAAGCTCATACCGTCCGTCCTCCTTGAGCCGGACAGTCGCCGGGGTCATTACGCCATTTCGCTTGATACTCTCAACAAGCTGTTCCATATCCTGCCTCACAAGTGACTCGCTCTGGTGCATACCTGCTTATCCGGCCAGCGTCCTTTACCCGCTGGCTGCTTTTGGCATGTCCTTTTTCCCTCCTTCAATTTTTCTTCATCTCCCTATTGACTTTTTATTTGCAGACTTT
>CALXGF010000054.1 GCA_944387735.1 uncultured Oscillospiraceae bacterium | reverse complement strand
CTCTTTGGCGACCAGCCATTTCATCATTGCCTATCCAATCTATTTGATGACACGGGCGCACTAATGTGGAGGCTCAACCTGCATAAATCGAACGCTGCGAATGAGGGGCTGGCTGACGGACTTTCGTGCGGACGCAATGGTCCTTGGAGGTGAGCATCAGGCCAAGACACTCTCATTCTAACAGCTTAGGCAACAATGCGGAAAAAGACACGGCTGGCTGCCGTGCCTTGAACCGTAAATTTATTGTAATAGGAGGGGATAAAAATATGCCGGTAAAAGTGGAAGTGTGGGGAGATTATGCTCTGTTTACCAGACCGGAAATGAAGGTGGAGAGGGTGAGCTATGACATAATGACCCCATCTGCCGCCAGGGGACTGCTGGAAGCAATATATTGGCACCCGGGAATGGTATGGATAATAGACCGCATCCATGTCTGCTCTCCCATCTGCTTTAGCAATCTCAGGCGGAATGAAGTTAAATCCACTGTTTCAGTCCATACAGCCAGAACTGTGATGAAGCGTGGAGCCGGGGAACTGTATCTCAATGCCTCGGAGGACATACAGCAGCGGGCCTCTCTGCTGTTGAGAGATGTGCGTTATGTCATTGAAGCCCACTTTGATATGACGGAAAAGGCTACAGATAGTGATAACCCGGGAAAATTCCAGGACATAGCTGTACGGCGGATTCAGAAAGGCCAGTTTTACCACCAGCCCTATTTGGGATGCAGGGAATTTCCGGCCAATTTCCGTTGGTGCGAGGAGCTGCCGCCATGCCCTGAGGAACTGCGGGGAGAGCGTGACCTGGGCTGGATGCTGTGGGACCTGGACTATTCAGACCCGGCAAACATAAACCCGCTGTTTTTCCGAGCAGTGCTTAAAAACGGCGTTTTGGAGGTGCCGCTCAGGAACAGCAAGGAGGTGAGAGGATGATCCTACAGGCCCTGACAGAATATTACCGCACACTGGAAGCTGCCGGGAAAATATCTGCTCCAGGCTGGGCCCAGGTCAAGGTCTCCTTTGCCCTTTGCATAAATGAAAAAGGGGATCTGGAACAACTGCTGAATGTGCAGACAGAACAGCCGAGAGGTAAAAAGCTTGTTCTGGCACCTCAACTTATGTGCCTTCCCAGCCCGGTGAAAAAAACTTCCGGGAAAAAGTCCAATTTTCTTTTTGAAAATTCCAGCTATCTGCTGGGGCTGGATGAAAACGGAGTATCAAAGCGGACCATTGAGTGCTTTAAGGTGGGCCGCATGCTTCACGAAAGTATATTGAAGGACACTGAGTCTGAGGCTGCCAAAGCCCTGCTGGAATTTTTCCGCCGCTGGGACCCGGAAGCCGCTATGAGCCATCCAGCTCTGGCAGATCATCTGGACGAATTGAAGGACGGTGGGAACCTGGTATTCCGCTATAGAGGCAGCTATATACATGAAGACCCGATGATCCGGGCTGCCTGGGAGGAGAGCTATAACTCCCAAGGAGACGGGCCCGAGATGGTATGTCTTGTGACTGGGAAAAAGGAACCTGTGGAAAACATCCACCCCAGCATAAAAAATGTACAGGGTGCTCAGTCCAGCGGGGCGGCTCTGGTGTCCTTCAACTCTCCGGCAGCCTGCTCTTACGGCAAGGAACAAAACTATAATGCGCCCACTGGGAAATTTGCAGCTTTTGCCTATACCACAGCCCTGAACTATTTGCTGGCGGACCGAGAGCATGTGTACAGAGTGGGAGATACTACCGTGGTCTGCTGGGCAAGAAGTGGGCAGAGCATTTACCAGACCCTTTTTGGGGGAGCATTTTTCGACGGGCCGATTCCCTATGACGAAAATGACCTGAGAGGTCTGGTCAGACGCCTGTGCCGTGGGGATAGCTTTTTGTTTGAAAATGAGCGTCTGGAAGCGGATATGGAGTTCTATGTATTGGGGCTGGCTCCCAATGCGGCAAGGCTGTCAGTGCGATTCTTTTTGAGAAACAGCTATGGGAATTTTCTGAGAAATGCCATGGCCCATCAGGATAGGTTGGAAATAGTCCATCCGGGTTATGAAAAGGACGAGGATATGCCGCTGTGGAAGCTGTTGGGTGAGACAGTAAACCAGAAATCCACCGACAAGAGCCCGACGCCAAATATGGCCGGAGCGGTGCTGCGTTCTATCCTAACGGATACGCCATATCCCGCAACAATGTTAAATGCGGTGACTCTCCGCATAAGGGCCGAGCGTGAGCTCACAGGACCGCGCTGGCGGCGCGCCGCAATAATAAAAGCGTATTATTTGAAAAATATACATTCGGAGGTACCAAAGGAGGTTTTGACCGTGTCACTGAATCCGGACAGCACTAATATCCCATATATTCTTGGTCGGCTCTTCTCCCTGCTGGAAGCCGTTCAGGACGCAGCAAATCCAGGCATTAACGCCACCATCAAGGACAAATACTTTAACTCCGCATCCGCTACACCGGCCCAAGTATTTCCTGTGCTGATCAACCTGGCCCAAAAACACATGCGGAAGCTGAAAGAAGGACAACGGGTATTTTACGACAAGCAACTGACTGAGCTGCTGGGAAAACTGGAAGACAGCTACCCGGACCACCTGAGCCTTCCCCAGCAGGGCTCGTTCCAATTGGGATACTACCACCAGACTCAGGCACGTTATATAAAGAAGGAGGAAAATTAAAATGTCTGAAGCCATCAAGAACCGTTATGAATTTGTTATCCTGTTTGATGTGGAAAACGGCAATCCCAACGGTGACCCGGATGCCGGGAATATGCCCAGGGTGGACCCAGAAACGGGCCTGGGTATAGTCACAGATGTCTGCCTGAAGAGAAAGATCCGCAACTATGTAGAGACTGTAAAAGAGGACGAGCCCGGCTACCGCATCTATGTTAAGGACGGGGTGCCTCTCAACCGCAGCGACAACCAGGGCTTCAAACAAGTGGATATAGAAGATGCCTCCGGGCTCAAGTCGGGTGAGCTAAAAAAGAAAATTAAGGCAAAAAAAGACAGCGGCATTGATGTGGACAAGCAGGTATGTGATTGGATGTGTGCTAACTTCTTTGACATCCGCACTTTTGGCGCGGTGATGACCACCATGGTAAAAGGCGCTCTGAATTGCGGACAGGTGAGGGGGCCGGTACAGCTGGGCTTTGCCCGCAGTGTGGAGCCGGTGGTGCCCCAGGAGGTGACCATTACCCGTGTAGCAATAACCACGGAAGCGGATGCGGAGAAAAAAGGCACGGAAATGGGCAGAAAATATATTGTACCCTATGGCCTCTACCGCTGCGAAGGATACATTTCGGCAAACCTTGCCAGAAAAGTCACCGGTTTTTCTGAGAAAGACCTGCAGTTGCTCTGGACTGCAATACTGAATATGTTTGAACATGATCACTCTGCTGCCCGGGGAAAAATGGCAGTCAGAGAATTGATAGTATTCAAACACGACTCCGAGCTGGGATGCGCCCCCGCCTGGAAGCTCTTTGATACTGTGCATATCTGCCGTAAAAATGAGGAAGAGACTTCTCCTGCGAGAGCCTATGAGGATTACCTGGTGACTATAGATGTAGATGCACTGCCCGAGGGTGTAACATGTCGGCGTCTGATATGAGATACTCCGAGGAGGATTATCTTCAGCTGTCAGGTCTGCAGCATTTTGCTTTTTGCCGGCGCCAGTGGGCACTGATACATATTGAAAATCAGTGGCAGGATAATTTGCGTACTGTGGAGGGAAATTTGCTCCATGCTCGGGCCCATGATGTAAATAGCAGAGAACGTAGGGGAGATTTGCTTATTTTGCGCGGCCTTGCAGTATCGTCTGCGGTACTGGGAGTTTCCGGACAGTGCGATGTGGTGGAATTCCACTCCTGCGCAAATGGGATACCACTGCACGGAGAGGATGGACTATGGCAGCCGTTTCCGGTGGAATACAAACGCGGAGAGCCAAAAGAGCACAGAGCCGATGAATTGCAGCTCTGTGCCCAGGCTTTGTGTCTGGAAGCGATGCTGTGCTGTGATATACCGGAAGGCGCCCTGTTTTATGGAGAGATAAGGCGGAGAATACCAGTGAGCTTTGACCGGGAGCTGCGCCGTCAGGTACAGGAGATGCTGAGCGAAATGCATGACTTGTACAAAAGAGGACATACGCCCCAGGTAAGACCCAGTAAAAGCTGCAATGCCTGCTCTTTGAAAGAGTTGTGCCTTCCGGGACTGATGGATAGGAAAGATGTCCGGGCATATTTGAAAGAGGCTATGGAGGACTGATATGAGACGGCTTCTCAACACTCTGTTTGTGACCAGCGATAACATTTATCTCTCTCTGGAGGGTGAAAATGTTGTAGCAAGCCAGGAAAAAAGTACCATTGCCCGCTATCCCCTTCACACACTTTCAGGTATTATCAGTTTTGCATACTCCGGGGTTTCTCCGGCACTGATGGGCGAGTGTGCCAGGCGTGGCATTTCTCTGTCTTTTTGCAGCCCGAGCGGTAGGTTCTTGGCTCAGGTCACCGGAGAGGCTAACGGTAATGTGCTCCTCCGACGCAGCCAGTACAGAACCTCTGATGACCCGCTCCAGAGCTGCCGCCTAGCCCGTTCAATGATTTTTGGGAAGGTATACAATGCCAGGCAGAGCTTGGAGCGCACCCGCAGGGACCATGGGCTAAGAGTGAACGACAGCAAACTTAGGGAAGCCTCCGATCAGCTGAAAAAAATGCTGCCGCAGCTACTGGAGGCCGAGGAGCTTGACACATTGCGGGGCCTGGAGGGCGTAGCAGCCGCAAACTATTTTGGCGTGTTTGACCAGCTTATTCTGGGAGATAAGGAATGCTTCCGTTTTGATAATCGCAGCCGCCGCCCACCCACAGACCCGGTAAACGCTCTGTTGTCTTTTGCCTACACTCTGTTGACCTATGACTGCGCCAGTGCCTTGGATAGCGTGGGTCTGGACGCATATGTGGGATTTCTGCACAGGGATCGCCCCGGACGACGCTCCCTGGCCTTGGATATGGCGGAGGAACTGCGTGCCTGCATAGCGGATCGATTCGTGCTGTCATGCATAAATAATCGCGTATTTAAAGGCACAGATTTCGAATACAGGGAAAACGGCGGCGTGTACTTGAGAGACGGGCCGCGGCGAAATTTCCTTCAGAAGTGGCAGGATAGGAAGAAAGACATCGTCACACATCCTTATATATCAGAGAAGCTCCCTTGGGGCCTGGTCCCATATGTGCAAGCCCTGCTGTTGGCTCGGTATCTGCGGGGAGATTTGGAAGAATATCCGCCATTCCTGTGGAAGTGAGGGTGCTCAATGCTTGTTTTGATAACTTATGATGTGGATACAAGAGATTCCGCCGGGCAAAAAAGACTGCGGAAAATAGCCAGAGCCTGTGTGGACTACGGTCAGCGTGTACAGTGCTCCGTTTTCGAATGTCTTTTGGAACCGGCCCAATGCAAACGGCTAAAAGCAAAGCTCTTATCTTTGATGGACAGCGAAAAAGACAGCCTGAGATTTTATTATCTGGGAAATAAGTATGAAAGTAAAATAGAGCATTTTGGATGTAAAAACAGCTATCTTCCGGAAGAGCCTATGATAATTTGAACCTCGTGCGAAGAGGAAGCTAACATATATACTGCTGGAGCTTCGCACCTAAAAA
Organism: uncultured Oscillospiraceae bacterium; assembly: GCA_944387735.1. Classification (GTDB taxonomy): domain Bacteria; phylum Bacillota; class Clostridia; order Oscillospirales; family Oscillospiraceae; genus Limivicinus. The sequence continues at coordinate 101 of CALXGF010000054.1, read as the reverse complement.
GTTTTCACTCAAATATAGAAACAATAAGATTTCCTTAGCTGTTTCTGCTTTGATGAAAACTTAGGCATCAACATTTGTACCATATAGACAATTTTGTGGAT
>CALXGF010000053.1 GCA_944387735.1 uncultured Oscillospiraceae bacterium | reverse complement strand
CTACCAGACGCACCGCAAATTGTCAACTGATAATTTTAAAAATGCCCAAAAATTTTTTCATTTTTTCTCAAACTTGCTCTTGAAATATTTGGATTCCTGTGGTATCATGTACGGGCTACGGAGGGTTAGCTCAGCTGGTTAGAGCGTCCGCCTCACACGCGGAAGGTCATCGGTTCGAGTCCGCTACTCTCCACCATGCCGGAGCAAAGCTTACTTTGCTCCGGCATTTTCTTTCCCCGCATCTTATAACACAGATTTTTTATTCGCCTCACCTTGGCCGCCTCATAGCAGAGCTTCTACTTCTTCCAGTCCCGGTACGCTGGATATGCCCCCCGCCTTTGTGGCGGACAATCCTGCGGCAACGGAGGCGAAGCGGGCCGTCTCCGCCAGTTCCTGCTCGGTGAGTTGCGCCGGGTCCTTACCCCTTTGGAGTATTTTATACATTGCCGAGCCGCCGAAAATGTCCCCGGCGCCGGTCTTATCCAGGATATGTATGCCCTTAAGGCTCTCGGCATGGCCCATGGCCTTGGCATTTATATACCAGCAGCCATCCCCGCCGCAGGTGACGAACAGCAGCTTTGGGCTAAAGGCTTTGAATATATGCTTACAGCCCTCCTCCGGCTCCAGGCCGAAGAGGAACTTCACCTCATCGTCGCTTATCTTTATCACATCCGCCATTTTCAGGCCCCAGAGCATCTGCTCTTTGGCTTTTTCCAGGTCCCGCCACAGTGGCTCTCTCAGATTCGGGTCAAAGCTTATAAGCTTGCCCTTGGCTTTGGCGTATTCCACCGCCTTCACCGTGGCGCTCCTGGCCGGCTCGTCAGTGAGCGACAGGGTGCCGAAGTGGAAGACCTTCGCCTGGTCTATCAGCTCCAGGTCCAGTTCTTCCTCCCTTATGCAGGTGTCCGCCCCCGGCTTGCGGGCAAAGGCGAACTCCCGCTCGCCGTTGGAGTCCAGAGTGACGAAGGCCAGGGTGGTGAAAACCTCTCCGTCAACTATGACTCCTCTTCCGTCTATTCCGGCTTCCTCAATCGTCTCCATAAGCAGACGGCCGAAGCTGTCGTCTCCAACCTTGGATATAAGTGCGGTACTGGAACCGAACTTTGACAGCGCCGCCAGAAAATTGGCTGGGGCGCCGCCGGGATGGGCCGCCATCGTGGGGTAGCCCTGGGCATCCGCCGACACCATGGTGAAATCTATCAAAGCCTCTCCTAAGGCCACTACTTCATACATGCTCAGTCCTCCTCTATTTCTATGCTCCACTCGTTCTCATATTGCTCCCCCGGCGCAAGGCGCACCATGTCCCCCTTACAGTAGAAGTCCTCGATCACTCCATGTCTTGCAGGGAGGGATAGCCAGGGCTCTACGCACACATAGGGGGCGGCAGCGCCGTCCTTGTGCCAGAAGCCCACATAGTTCATCTTCGGGAAAGCCACCTTGACGGCCCTACTGCCGCCTCGGCAGCGGATGGCCACCTCCTTGGCCGTATGTTCCAGCACCACTGCGTCATCGTCAAAGAGCTGATGCCTCAGACGCAGTATCCTGCCCTTCTCCAGGGGGTAGCGTTCCCTCACCCCGGTCACCAGGCAGTCCGGCCCGAAGAGGATCCGATCCGGGTCGCAGCGCTGGGAAAACTCCAGATAATAGTCCTCAAAGTCCGGACTTTCAGCAAATGGTATCCTGAAGCCGGGATGGCCGCCCAGACCGAAGGGCAGCAATTCGGAGCCGGTATTCACCACGGTGTAGCTGATATTCAGCTTCCAGTCCTCCAGTCTGTAGCCCACGCAAAACTCAAAGGCAAAGGGGTAATATTCCCTTGTTTTATCATTGTCTATAAGACGAAAGACCAGTTCGGTCTCCGTCTGCCTATATACTTCAAACTCGCTCGCCGGCGCAAAGCCGTGTTTGGGCATGGTGTACTCCCTGTCCCCCAGCCTGTAGCGGTCCTCCTTCAGCCGGGACACAAAGGGGAAAAGCACCGGGGCGTGCCGCCGCCAATACCGCTCGTCCCCGTCCCAGAGGTATTCCACTCCGGAGCAGGAGCCGAGCCGCTGCATCTCCGCCCCCAGGCTGTTGACTTCCAGGCGAAGCTTGCCGTTGTCCATGGCGTATATCATATCCTTACCTCGCTTTCGGATACTCGTTGCACAAGAGCCTGTAGGGCGGCTCGTCCTCCTCTATCTCCGGGAAACGTCCCACCGGCGGATTAAAGCGGTTATCGGTATTATCGTCGTTGCACTGGCTGACCTCCCCCAGCAGCACCGGCCCGGAGCCCGGCTCTACGGAGAAGTCGTGGTAAAGGTATTGCTGCACGTGGATGCTCTCCCCCGGCGCAAGGCGCACATGGGTCCCCGCCGGCACTGTGAGGCTCCGCCCGTCCAGATGCACCGTCACGTCGCTCTCATAGTCTATCTCCTCATTGGGCAGGGAATTATAGACTCGAATAAGCACATTGCCCCCGCCCCGGTTTATGATGTCCTCCGTCTTATACCAGTGGAAGTGGTTTGGAGCATACTGCCCCTCCTTGAGATATAAAAGTTTTTCCGCATAGACCTTGGGGTATTTGTCCGCCATGGAGCGGTTGCCGTTTCGCAGGGTTATCAGAGAAAAACCCACCCGGTCAAAGTCCCCCAGACCATAGTCGGTGATGTCCCAGCCCAGCATGCAGTCTCTCACCTCGTCATACTCATGGCCCAGGTTCTGCCACTGTTCCGGGGTAAAATGGCAGAAGGGAGGCAGATAACAGTGTTCCCTGCGGCAGGCCGCCTCAAGCTCTCTCAGGGCCCGGTTTATCTCCGAACGCTTCATATTTTTTCTCCTTTCAACAAGCTTTTCCCCTGTTTGCAGGCTCTCAGCCCACCGGGCATTTCAGCACCAGGGTGATGGGGCAGTTATCCCATTCAGGCTCCAGCACGTTGGTATCCAGGAACCTTACTCTGTCCATTCTCTCCGTGAAGTCCTCCACGTAGGAGATCACCTGGAAGCCGAAGCCCTTTCCCCTGTAGTGCATGGGCACTACAATTCCCGGCTCCATAGCCCGCACTATTGCGGCAGCCATGGCGGAATCTATCGTATAGTAGCCCCCCACGGGTATCAGCAGCAGATCAATATGGCCCAGCTCTTTCAGCAGCTCCGGCTCCGGCATGTGGCCCAGATCCCCCATATGCAGCAGTCTGCGGCCCTCCGCCTCCACCAGATGCATAAGGTTATTGCCTCTCAGGCTGCCCTGCTTGTCGTCATGGAAGCAGGGGAAGCCGGTCACCTTAAAACCCGGCTCACGGCCGCTGAGCTTTACGGCGGCAGCATAGTTGTGGTCCCCGTGGCCGTGGCTGCAAAGGCACAGGTCCGCTTCCAGCTCCGGCAGCTCCAGCCCCGGCACAGAGCCCGGTCCGTAGGGGTCAAAAACTACGCTGCCCAGATCCGTCTCCAGCTTGAAGCAGGAATGTCCGTACCATGTAAGTTTCACGTTCAGTCCTCCTAGATTTCAGTATTTTAAAAATTAAACATTATTTAACTCTTGTCTTTAATTTAATGGTATTATACCATCAGTCGGTTTTAGCTACAAGACCGGCCGGGAACTTTTGCTTTAAAAGAATGTAAAATCTTACCCGTGGCAAGTTTTCCCGGTCAAAAGCTTGTTGACCTCCAGGACACAAGATGTTACAATACCTCTGTTACAGAACTATAAGGAGGCTGCAAATGAAAGGCAATCTCGTATTTAAGATATTATTTTCCATACTCTTTCTGGGAGTTTTCTGTGTGTACAGCTATATGCACTTCTCCTCAGGCTGGTTTACAGACGGATTTGCAGAAAACGTGGCGGCTCTGGGCGAAAACGGCGAGCAGATAGGTCAGGACTCTCAGGAGCAGGCCCAGCAGGAGGCCGCTGCGGAACCCACCGTGGAGCCCACGGTAGAGCCTACCGAAGAGCCGGGCAACGATCTGCCCGACGTAGACCTGGCCAGTTGGGAAATGATCCTTGTCAACAAGGACCACGCCGTGGATGAAAACTTTGCCCCTCCGGAGACGGCCACTCTGGCCAACGACTGCGTGGTGGACTCCCGCATTGCCGACGCCCTCACCAGCTTTGCCGAGGGCGCCCAGGCCGAAGGCCTGCCGGTGTACCTCTCCTCAGGCTACAGGGATTACGCCACCCAGCAGTACCTGTATAATCGGAAAATAAGCCAGGGCTACAGCGCCGATGAGGCGGCCAAGATAGTCACGCCCCCCGGTACCAGCGAACACCAGACCGGCCTGTGCTGCGATATTACCGACTATTATCACGACCCCAAAACCACCGACCTGGAAAACACCGAGACTTTCCAGTGGCTTCTGGCCCACTGTCAGGACTACGGCTTCATCCTTCGTTACCCTGAGGACAAGCAGGATATCACCCAGGTGATGTACGAGCCCTGGCACTTCCGCTATGTGGGGGTAGAGGCCGCCACCTATATCATGGAGAACAATCTCTGCCTGGAGGAGTTCGTTGCCCTTTACGATCAGGCTTGACCCGCCGGTGAGAACCGCTTAGGTTCTCATGGTCGCAATTTTAATGTTAACCCCGCAGTCTGAAGGCTGCGGGGCCTTTGTTTCTTTGCTTCCGTCATGTTCCGGCGGAGCTGTAAAAAGGCGCTGAAAAAACAAAAAATATACTTGACAAGGACAGCTTCCAGTGCTATTATAATCAAGCGTTCCAGAGATGCGCGAGTGGTGGAATTGGCAGACTCGCTAGATTCAGGTTCTAGTGTCCACTCCGGACGTGCGGGTTCAAGTCCCGCCTCGCGCACCAGCGTCGGAGCAAGCCGTACAGCTTGCTCCGTTTTTTTATGCCTATTGAGCGTATCAGCCAGGAGCCGCT
>CALXGF010000052.1 GCA_944387735.1 uncultured Oscillospiraceae bacterium | reverse complement strand
TGCGTATGGGCGCCGTAGGTCCCCACGCCAGAGCCTCCGGCGTGGATATCGACGTGCGCCGGGACGCCCCCTATTCCTCTTATGGAGACTTCAAATTCAAGGTGCCCGTGGTGGACAGCGGCGACGTTTACGCCAGAGTGCTGGTGCGGGTGCTGGAGTGCTATGAGAGTATAGAGATAATCCGCCAGGCTTTGGAGATGCTGCCCGAGGGACCCATAAACCTGGGCAACAAGCTGCCTAAGATAAAGGAGGGCCAGGCGGTGTGCCGCCATGAGGCCCCCAGAGGCCAGCTGAGCCATATGGTGGTGGGGGACGGAGGCTTCAACAACAGCCGGGTGAGCATCCATGTGCCCAGCTATAAGAACACCCCCACGGTGCCCCATATGCTCAGAGGCAACTCCGTGGCCGACGCCGGACTGATAATAGCCAGCATTGACCCCTGCTTCAGCTGTCTGGACAGATAAGATGCACGAGCTGGCAATTACAGAGGCGATCATCGACCTTATAAACAGGCAGTCCAGGGAAAAGGGATTCAGTAAAGTGCTGGGGATAAGCCTCCGTGTGGGGGAATATTCCGGTATAATCCCGGAATGTCTGAGGGAATTCTTCCCTATAGCCGCCAAGGGGGGCATAGCCCAGGAGGCGGAGCTGGAGATAATAAGCCTGCCCGCCGCCTTCCGCTGCCTTGGCTGCGGATACCAGGGAGAGGTGGACAGAAAGGAGGCCAGCTGCCCCCGGTGCAAAAGCCGGGAGATACGCATGGTCTCCGGCCGGGAATTCTATGTTGAAAGTCTCAAAGTCGAATAGACAGCGAATATTAAACCGGGCCGGGAACCGGCCATGAAAGGAGTGCTTCCAACTTGCATAAAACAAGCTTTGCAGGAGTGGCGTCCACCTTCCTGCTGTGTTTCATCTTCTGGATACTGCTGACCTGGTCGGCGGATGCTCAGGAGCTTATCACCGGGGCGATGATAAGTCTGGCGGTGGCCCTGTTTTCCTCCCGCTTTTTTATACACGAAAATCCCACCTGGTTCCTTAACCCGGTGAAACTGCTAAACGGCATAGCTTTCTGGCTGTTCATCTTCCCGGTGGAGCTGGTGAAGGCCAATGTGGATGTGGCAAAACGCTGCTTTACCGGCTGCAAGAATGTGAACCCCGGCATAGTGAAGGTGCCGGTGAACCTTAAATCCATGTACGGCCAGGCTGCCCTGGCTAACGCCATCACTCTCACCCCCGGCACCATCACAATGGAGATAACCGAGGAGGATGGCCGGACCTATTACTATATACACTGGATAGATGCCAAGCTCCCCGGCGGAGAAGAGGCCGGAGAGGCAATAAAGGGCAGACTGGAGAGAGGACTCAGGAGGGTTTGGGAATGAAAGACTTGATAATCTTTTCCGTATGCCTGGGCTTTATCGCTCTGCTGAACATATACAGGATGATAAAAGGCCCCACGGCGGCAGACAGAATGGTGGCCGCCGACTGCACCGATATACTTATTTCCCTGGCAATGATGCTCTTTTCCCTGTACAGCGGCCGGGGCATCTACCTGGACATTGCAATAATCACCGCCATGCTGGGTATTATCAATACCATGCTGGTGGGCAGATATCTGGACAAGGGGAGGTGGCTGTATCATGCTGATACTGAGGATAGCGATTGACGTCCTTATAGCCATAGGCGCGATCTTCGCTTTGGCGGGCACCCTGGGCGTGATGCGGATGCCGGACACCTTCTGCCGCATGCAGGCCAGCACCTGCGTCACTACCCTGGGCGTGATTGGCGTGGGCCTGGGCGCATTGCTGTACGCAATCTTTATCATGGGCAGCGCCGCCACCGCCGTGAAGGTGTTGGTTATCTGCGGCCTGGTGCTGGTGACAAACCCTGTGGGGGCTCACGCCATTGCCAAGGGCGCCTATCAGGCGGGCATCCGGCCTGAGAAGAGGATGGAGACGGAGGATTACAGGAGGGACTTTGATGAGTGAGATTATAGTTGTTCTGAATGTACTTATCATCCTTGGCATGGTGGTCTCGGCCATAATGGCGGTGCAATTTGAGAAGCTCCTCTCCTCAGTCATAGCCCTGGGAGTGACGGGCATCTTTGCCGCCGCAGAATTCCTGCTGCTCCATGCTCCCGACGTGGCTATTTCCGAGGCGGCGGTGGGCGCAGCCCTCAGCCCTCTGATATTTATAGTTACCTTGAAAAAGATACGGGGAGGGGACAATAAAAAAAAAAAACGCTTACTTATCTCTCCCTGGCAATATTCCTCATTGTGGGTATATACGCAGCTTTTGCCATGGCCGGAATGCCCCGCAGCTATGATGGCCGGCAGGCCGCCGTGCCGGTGCAGGAACTGCTGGAGGATCCCTCCGCCTATGACGACAGCTCCGCCGACGGCGTGGCCGCCGCCATAGTGCAGCAGAACCTGGAAAAGACCCACGCTATCAACGACGTTACCTCCATAGTCTTTGACTTCCGAGGCTACGATACCATGGGAGAAGCCTTCATACTCATGACCGCCGTTACCGGGGCAGCGGTCATCCTCTTTTCCAAAAAGGCCGGGAAAAAGGAGGCGGATAAAGATGAAAAATGAGAACATCCGCATCAAGAGAGTCATCCAACGCTGCGGCTGCGACGCCATACTCCCCCTGGCTCTGGTATATATATTCTACATCATACTCCACGGCCATCTCTCCCCCGGAGGCGGCTTCCAGGGCGGCGTGCTTATGGTGGCTACCCTGCTGCTTATCTATCTGGGACATGGCTACGCCGTAACTTTCCAGGCCATGCGGCCAAAGCTGCTGAGAAAAGTGGAGGGCCTGGCCCTGGCCGGATATATACTGCTGGCCCTGCTGGGCGTGGCCTTCGGCTCCCGCTTCTGCGAAAACCTGTTCTATCAGTTCGGCCAGCCGGGAGAGCTGTTTAGCACCGGCACCATCTTCCTCATGGGTACGGTGGTGGGCGTCGAGGTCCTGGCCGGCGTCAGCGCTCTGGTGATAAATATGCTGGGAGTGCTGCTGGGCAAAGATGCGGACCACAGGGAGTGAGGTGAAATGATATGATACTTCTTAACTATATCGCATCATTCTTCCTTATCGGACTGGGATTTTACGCCATAGTCACCAAGTATAACCTGGTGAAAACCGTCATCGGCCTGTCCATTGCCGACTACGGGGTGAACCTGCTGCTCATTTCCATAGGCTTTAATCCCGGCGGTACTGCGCCTATTTTCACCTGGTCCGAGCTGGACTACAACAGCTTCTTTGTGGACCCGGTGCCCCAGGCTCTCACCCTCACCAGCATTGTTATCGGCGCCTGCGTCACCGCCATGTCCCTGGCCCTGGTCATCAAGCTGGAGGAGCAGTACGGCACCATAGACACCCGGAAGATAAGGAGGCTGAGAGGATGAATATGCTCGGCAATATTCTCAGCTATCAGCACTTCCCCATTTACGCAATAATGGCGCTGTTTCTGGGCTCCTTCCTTATCGCCGCCTTCGGCGAGAAGCGCAGTGTGAGGAACATTCTGGCTCTGCTGAGCGTCACCGCCGCCCTGGGCTTTATCCTTGCCCTGATGAAACCGGTGGTGTTTCATGGGGAGATAATCTCCTACTGGATGGGCGCAAGAGAGCCCGCCGGGGGCTATGCCATAGGCATCGCCCTGGAAGTGGACGCCCTCAGCTTCTTCTTTGCCCTGCTGGTGGCTGTCGCCGTCTTTGTCTCCGGAGTGTACTCCATACAGTACATGAACCGGGACGACAACGAGAAGGAGTACTACACTCTCTATCTGCTGCTCTGCGGCGGCGTAATGGGCATGGTCCTCTCCGGAGACCTGTTCAATATGTTCATAATGGTGGAGATACTCACTTTTGCCGCCGTGGCCCTCACAGCTTTCCGAAACACCGTGAGAGGCGCAGTGGAGGCTGCCTTCAAGTATCTGGTGGTGGGCTGCATGGGCTCCACCTGCATACTGGTGGGCACGGCCATACTCTATGCCCAGACCCACACCCTCAACCTGGCCCAGCTGGCTCAGCTGGCGCCCGGAGATGTGAATACGGCAACCAGGCTGGCCTTCGCACTGCTCTTCGTGGGCTTCGGCACAAAGGCTTTTATCGTGCCCTTCCACCCGCTGGCCGCCGACGCCCACGGCGCCGCCCCGGCCTCCGTCTCCGTCATTATATCCGGCGTGCTCACCAAGTCCGGTATCTACGGCATTATACGCATCTGCTATTTCCTCTTCCAGAGCATGGGCCTGGGCGCCATGCAGTTTTTGCTGGTGTTCATAGGCTCTCTGAGCATGTTTGTCTGCGTTACCATGGCTCTGGCCCAGCACGACTTTAAGCGCCTGCTGGCTTTCCACAGCATCTCCCAGATAGGCTATGTGCTCACCGCCGTTGGTCTCTGCACCGCTCTGGGCGTGTCTGCCGGGCTCTACCACGCCATTAACCACACCCTCTTCAAGGGCCTGCTGTTCCTGGCTGCCGGAGCCGTTCTCCACGAGACCGGCACCACGGACCTGAACAAGCTGGGGGGCCTTGCAAAGAAAATGCCCCACACTACGGCGCTCTTCATGGTGGGAGCTTTCTCTATCAGCGGCGTGCCTCCCTTTAACGGCTTCGCCTCCAAGTGGATGATATATCAGGCCAGCTATCAAAAGGCTGTGGAGAGCGGCAACATCGGCTTTTTGCTGGTGACTATAATCGCCCTTATCACCTCCGTGCTAACCCTGGCCTCCTTCGTGAAGGTGAGCCACTCCGTGTTCTTCGGCCAGCTGCCACCGGAGCTGGCAAATGTGAAGGAAGTTTCCTGGGGCATGCGCTCTGCCATGGGCATTTTTGCCCTGCTGTGCATAATCACCGGGCTCTTCCCCAATCTGGTGACCGCTTACCTCACCGAGCCCGCCGCCGCTGCGGTATTCAATGTGAAAAATTACATAGAGGCTATGGGCTTTGACGGATCCGCCGCCGTTCAGCTGGAGGCGGGGGGCTTCCAGCATGCGGGGGTCTGGGACCCGGTGAGCTGGCTGCTGGTGCTGTGCATAGCCCTGCTGGCCATAACCATAGTGGCCGTGGCGGGCAAGTACGGCAATGTGAGCCGCTGCAGGGCCCCTGCCGTAGAAAACAAGTACCAGCTCTTCTACGGCGGAGAGGAGCAGGAGTTCTCCCAGCTGGGGGGCGAGGATTTGTTTTGGGGCTTTAAGCACAACTGGCGGGGCTACTTCAAATTCATGCACCGGCTCCACAGCGGCGTTGTCAACGACTACGCTCTTTGGGCCGTGGTGGACTTGGCTCTGGTCACGCTCTTCAGCTTAATCGTTTTGTGAGGAGGTGGGACAATGACTATAGTTATCGACGCTTTACAGTATCTGGGCTATGTGCTCATCTTCCCAGGTTTCCTGTTCTGCTTTCTGGCGGGGATGCTGCTGTGCGGCATCGACAGAAAACTGGTGGCCAAAATGCAAAAGCGTGTGGGTCCCCCCATACTCCAGCCCTTTTACGACTTTTTCAAGCTCTGCGGCAAGGAGACCATAATCCCGGCTGCCGCCGAGCGCAACACCTTTATGCTCTCTCCTCTGGTGGGCCTGGCCGCTCTGGTGGTCATCCAGCTCTTTATCCCGGTGTTCGGCTTTACGGCCTTCTCCGGTATCGGGGATATTATAGTTATACTCTATCTGCTGCTTGTGCCGGCTCTGGCAATGATACTGGGCGGCGCCGCCTCCGGCTCCCCCTATGCCGGGGTGGGGCTCAGCCGCGAAATGGTGACTATCATATCCTGCGAGCTGCCCCTGGTGCTGGTACTGCTGGCTGTGGCTAAAACCGTGGGCGGCGCCATCGGTACGGGACTGTGCTTTTCCCTCAGTCAGATAGCCGAGTACCAGGAGGTGAACGGCAGCCTTATCACAAAGATAAGCATGCTGCCCGCTGCGGCGGCCATGCTGCTGCTAATCCCCGGCGAGACAGGCAGCCATCCCTTTGACGCCGCCGAGGCGGAGACGGAGATCTGCGAGGGCCTGCTGGCTGAATACAGCGGCGCACCCCTGGGGGTGTTCAAGCTCAGCCATGCCGTGAAGATGCTCAGCCTCACTTCCCTCTTCGTGGCCCTGTTTCTGGGGGGCCTGGGCACCGGAATTCTGGCGCTGGACGCTGTGCTGCTTTTTCTGCTCTGCGCTCTTATTACGGCGGCGTCCATATCCTTTGTCCACGCCTTTACTGCAAGACTGAAGATAGAGCAGATATTCAAATATTACTGGACCGTGGTGTCGCTGCTGGCTGCCGTCAGCCTGGCGCTGGCCTGGTACGGTCTGTGAGGAGGGGAGCAGATGTTTAAAAGGCTTATTGCGGAGCGTACCGGCAAGTCCCCATGGCTGTTCCATATAAACGCCGGCTCCTGCAACGGCTGCGACATTGAGCTGGTCAGCGTCCTCACTCCCCGTTATGACGCCGAACGCCTGGGTTTCAAGCTGGCAGGATCGCCCCGCCATGCGGATATCGTGGTGGTCACCGGACCGGTGACCAAGCAGTCCCTGCCCAGGGTGCTGAGAGCCATCTCTCAGGTGCCGGAGCCCCGGTGCATAGTGACCATGGGTTCCTGCCCCCAGTCGGGCAACGTGTTCAGAGGCAGCTACAGTATAGCGGGGCCCCTGAGCAAATATGTCCCGGTGGATGTGGACGTGGCCGGCTGCGCCCCAAAGCCTGAGGCGATAATAGACGGTCTGACTCTGGCGGCAAAGATACTCAAGGAGAAAAGGGGGAGGATGAACTAATGGATTTTCCCTTTATGAAAGAGGCCATCAGCCAGCTTTTCAGCAAGAGCAGCTGCGCCATGTACCCCGCCGTCCCCAGCCAGGCGGCCCCCGGTTACCGGGGCAGAATAGAGTACCACCCGGAACTGTGCATATCCTGCGGTATGTGCGAAAGAGTCTGCTCCGGCAACGCCATAACCCGCAGCGTGGAGAATCTGGAGGATGGACGGGACAAAATAACTCTCACCTTTAACCTGGGCTCCTGCACCTTCTGCGCCACCTGCGCCGATTTCTGCACGAAGCACGCCATTGAATTTACCGGGGACTATCACATGGTGGCTACAAAAGAAGAGGACCTGCTGGTCAGCGGCAGCTTTATCAAAGCGGCTCCCAAAAAGAAAGCTCCGGCGGCTGCAAAGACCGAGGGCTGTCAGACCCCGGCTGGGAAGGAGTCCGGAGTAAAGCCTCGGGATGACGGCAAGCCGGTAAACGACCCGGCCCGCTGCGTCTACTGCACCCTATGCGCCAAGAAATGCCCGGCCCAGGCTCTGACGGTGGACAGAGCGGCCAAGACCTGGACATTGGACGAGGACAAGTGCGTCTCCTGCGGAACCTGCGCCCAGGTTTGCCCCAAAAACTGCATCATTATGTGATAAAGCGGACCATAGGTCCGGTATATTTCAGAAATACAAAAACAGCAAGGGCTTTTTCTCCTAAACCGGAGGAGGAGCCCTTGCTGTTTTGCGGCCTATTATCGGGAATGTGTAATGAGAAAAAGACTGAGGGATAAAAAAACCTTGGCGGCAGACAATAATAAAAAACGGCTGTAGAAGGGAAGTAGTTATATATGGACTCGATCTGGAGCAAGACCTGCCGGATACCCCGGAGGGAAAAGCTGAAGGGCGCTGCCAAGACCCAGGCGGCGGTGATAGGCGCAGGCATGGCGGGGATACTCATAGCCTCGGCTTTGCAGGAGGCCGGAGCGGAGGTAAGCGTACTTGAGGCGGAGCGTATTGCCGGGGGCCAGAGCAGAAACACTACGGCGAAAATAACGTCTCAGCACGGCCTCATTTATCAGAGGCTTATAAGCGATCTCGGCAGAGAAAAGGCCAGGCAATACGCCATGGCAAACCAGGAGGCCGTGGACAGCCTTCGCCGCCTTGCATCAGACAAGCAGATAGACTGCGACATTGAAGAGCGCAGCTCCTATGTATACGGCAATTCTCTGGAGCAGCTGGAGGCGGAGACGGAGGCGGCGAGATCCCTTGGCCTGCCCGCCTCTTTCCGGGAGGGAGGAGAGCTGCCTGTGCCCGCCGCCGGAGCCGTGGCTTTCAGCGCCCAGGCTCAATTTCATCCTTTGAAGTTTATAAGAGCCTTGTCTGAAAAGCTGACCATCTATGAGGGCAGCCCGGTAAAGCGAATAGACGAGAACAGACTCATCACGCCGGAGGGCTCTCTGGAGGCCGAACACATAATATTTGCCTGCCACTTCCCCTTTGTTAATTTCCCCGGAATGTATTTTGCCCGGATGCACCAGGAACGCTCCTATGTTCTGGCCTTGGAGGGAGCGGCTCAAGTAGACGGCATGTGGATAGGCGCAGAAAACGGAAGCTGTTCCCTGAGAAACTACGGAGAGCTGCTCTTCCTGGGGGGAGAAAACCACAGGACCGGAGAAAACCGTGAGGGCGGACGCTATGAGAGACTGCGGCAAAAGGCGGCGGAGCTCTTCCCGAACAGCCGGGAGCTGGCCTGCTGGTCGGCCCAGGACTGCATCACCGCCGACGGCATCCCCTATATAGGCCGCTTCTCCCAGGACAGGCCCAACTGGTATGTGGCCACAGGCTTCAACAAATGGGGCATGAGCAGCTCTATGGTGTCGGCAAAGCTGATAAGGGACCTGATATTGGAAAAGGATAATCCCTATGCCTCGGTTTTTGACCCCGGCCGCTTTGATGTGGATACGGTGGCCGGAGCCGTGACTGAGGGAGCCCAGGCGGTAAAGGGCTTTGCAAAACGCTTTTTCCAGATACCCTCTAAGGCTGCCGCCGAGATAGCCCCAGGACAGGGCGGCATTGTGTTCCTTGAGGGAGAAAAGCTGGGAGTATATCGGGATGCGGAGGGAGAGCTTCACCCGGTGGATATACGCTGTCCCCATCTGGGCTGCCAGCTGGAATGGAACAGCGACGAGCTCAGCTGGGACTGCCCCTGCCACGGATCCCGCTTTGACGCCTACGGTCGGCTGATATCAGGCCCGGCCCAGGAGGATGCGGGCCGAGCCTGAAAGAAATATAGACCGGGCCGGCTCTACGCCGTAGCCCGGTCTATATACTGCGCTTTAACGGGAGTATTCTGTCCAGAGCCAACTCAATATAATGGTCCCAAAATCTGAAATCGTGGTCATAATTTTCCGCACATACATACTCCACGCTACAGCCCAGCTCTGCCAGAGCATTTGCGTCGGCTTCTATTCTGCCGCGTACAAATTCCAGGCTGCCTGAGGCCAGGTGAAAACCCGGCATTTCCGCACCCTTTGAGAGCTGGCGGAGAAGGGCGCTGCGCAAATCATGGCGAGAGCCGGCCAGCTTTTCTCCGGAGCCAAAGGTGCTGTTTACAAGGGGAAAAGAATTCTTGAAATGTTCGCCCTCCAGTTCGGAAATCAGAGTGTCGGTACAGAGCGTATAGCCTATGCCGCCGGATATGTCGACGCAATAGCAGAACCTATGAGGATAATTTATGGCGGCGGCGAGAGCGGCGTTTCCGCCCATGGCATAACCCATGATAAAATTATCTTCCCGCTTGGAAGATGAGGCGAACAAACTTTGGATGACCAGGGGAAGTTCTCCGCCAATAAAGGATTGATAGGCTATACCGTAGTCGGTATCGGCGCCAAAGCTGTTGACTATATCCGGAGTGACCAACATTACATTATTTCTCTGGGCGTAATATTCGGCGTTAGTATAACGGTAGGTCAAGGAATCATCATCCCCGCCGCCGTGGAGCAGGTATACTGTTTGAAACTTAACTCCAGGGGAGAGCAGGGGCTTATCCCGGTTAGAAGAGGCGGGAAGCGGCCGGTATATATCGGAAAAGCGATAGCTGTCCGTGGGGTACACTATGCTTATGTCAACATAGCGGTTTAAGGCGTCGCTGTGGAAATTAAACCTCATATAACTCATAGTCCCCAAATTTCCTTTCGTAGCTCAGACTGCCGTCGGCCTGACGGGAAAATTGAGAGAGATATGCCCAGCCCGCCGGAATCAGACGGGCCTCCACCCCGTGAGGTAGATTTTCCACAAAGGTGTAGTTATACAGATTTATACCTGAAGGGTCCATGGTATCGAATTCGTTTGTGGTAAATATGCTCTGTCCATCCGGGCCATAATGCCCCCAGACTATGGTCCTGTCCGCCGGGGCGCCCAGGCCGCCGGGACAATTCTCGTCCAGCGGTCGCTGATTTATATTATTATAAGTTTTCCAGAATTCGATCTGAGTAAATTGAGAACTGCCATTTTTAAGGGGAAATTCCACATCTTTTGTGCCGTAGGAATAGAAAACCGGCATACGGTAATCATATTTGGACTTAGGACCGGCAGCTGCCGCCCAGGCCTTTTTATCAAAGGCATAACGGGTATTAAAGGCGAGGACCCCGGCTACGAGCTCAGGATGGATGACGGAAAAAATCTGAGCCATGCCGCTTCCGTTGGAGAAGCCGCTCATATATACCCGACCGGGGTCTATGGGATAATCGTATATCATATGACGTATAAGCGCCGCAAGATATGGCAACTGATTTTTACAGCACTTTCCAAGGCCCCATAGTGCAGACGGATAAGGGAAAACTGCGGGGCTATTACGAGAAAGGCGTCTATAAATTTAAGGGCATAAAATATGCCGACGCAAAAAGATACTGCTCCCCTCAGGAAGTGCAGCCATGGGAGGGGGTAAAGGAATGTCTGGCCTATGGAAAGGTCGCACCCACTATAGAGGGGAAAGGGACGGCCTATGAAAGCATGGGTATACTCACCGAGTACCGGTGGATGCCTGAAGACGAGGATTGCCAGTTCATTAATGTTTGGACCAAAAGCATTGGTACCGGACAGAAAAAACCGGTAATGGTATGGCTCCATGGCGGAGGATATTTCTGCGGATCGTCCATAGAGTTCAGCGCCTATGAAGCAGAAAACCTTTGCAAAGACGGCGATGTGGTGGTTGTATCACTGAATCACCGCCTTAACATCCTGGGATTCCTGGACATCTCGGATTACGGAGAGGAATATTACAATTCCGGAAATCTGGGCATGGAAGATATTATTGCCGCTCTTAAATGGGTGCAAAAGAATATTGCCGCTTTTGACGGGGACAAAGATAATGTGACGATATTCGGGCACTCAGGAGGCGGTATGAAGTGTACTACCCTACCCAGAGACATCAGCTGCGATATGCTGGAGCTGCACAACAAAATCTGGCCTCCTTTTGCCCCCAACTTCTCTTCCGAGGCCGACGACGCATGAGTTCGGCTAACATGAGTTCGGCAAAAATCAATGAGAATTAGGGCCCGTTGTCAGCCCTTGTATGAGGTACTTCTGGAGAGGTATTGTTACCGTTGTAAAATTAGAACCGGAGTCTCGCATAAAGGCAATATGCCCTAATCGTGAAGTCAGGTATAAGACAGCCTATAGAAACGAAATCAAGCCCGAAGCCAAAAATGGCTTTGGGCTTGACTCAATTCAAAGCTTCCTTGAGAGCTGGGATTTTAGCGGGAAGAACATAGTTCTCTTTGCCGCCTCCGGGGGCGGCGGCCTTGGAAAAACTGCAAGGGAGCCGGCTGCCTCCTGCCCCGGCGCCCGTAAAATCGGTGGCCGGATGTTAAACGGCAGCGTCTCTCCCGACGCTCTTAAGCGCTGGGCTGGGGAGCTGTGAAAGAGAAAAGTAAGGAAATGAACAGAAAAGAACGCACGGAACAGAAAATGCAGGAGCTGTTTTGCAGCTGCGCCGCCGGGGACGAGGGCAGCGACGGGGGCTATATGCAGATACTCCAGGGCTATATTTTCCGCAACGTATGCTGCGCCGGGAGCCTGGGAAGCGCCATGAGGGAGCTGGTCACCGTTACGGCGCTCAGCACGCTCAGCTTCTGCCGGACTGAATTCACGCCGGATGAAAGATAATATATATCTGTTTAAAATTTTACTTGTGTCCTGCCGCCAGATGCGGTAAAATTATTAGCGACCTCACTTAATATTTTACCCTCTGAGCAAATAGGAGAATCACAATGGCAACAATAAAAGAAATAGCAGATATGGCCGGCGTGTCCTCGGCAACAGTATCCAGAGTTTTGAATCAGGACCCCTCTCTCAGCGTCACCAAGGAGACGAGGCAGCGCATACAGGATGTGGCTAAGGGCCTGGGATATAAAACCGTACAGCAGCGCTACCAGGCGGTACAGAATCCGGATGGGGCAGAGGACCAGCAGGGGACGGCGGACAGGCGCATCGGCATTGCCCAAATGTTCGAGACGCCCCAGCTGCTGGAAGATATCTATTACATGCTGCTGAAAAATGTATTGGACGAGATATGCTTTGAAAAGCGCTGGTCCACAGCGATGCTTTTTCGCAACGAACAGGGGCATTTTATAAAGAACGATGAACTGCCCCTGGACGGCATAGTGGCTATAGGCCGCTTTACCCAGGGGGAGATTGCCGACTTTCACGCCTACACGGACAATATTGTGTTCCTGGACTCTTCGCCTGACGAGGAAAAGTATTGCAGCATAGTCCCCAATTATCACCTGGCTGTCCGGCAAGTCATAAGCAGTTTCTTGGAGCACGGCTACAGACAGGTGGCATATCTGGGGAGCGTTTACACCTTTGGCGACACTAAGGAACTGTCCATGGACCCCAGGTTCTATTACTACAGGAACTACCTCATGGACAGAAATCTCTACGACAATAACCTGGTTATTGACTGCGAGATGAATTCCCAGAGCAGCTATGCCGCCATGAAGGAATATCTGGAGGGGGGGAAGAAGGTCCCTCAGGCTATTTTTGCCGCCAGCGACGTGGTGGCGCCGGGACTGCTGAAGGCCCTGAGAGAATATAAAATACGGATACCCCAGGATATCGGAGTCATCACTTTCAACAATACCAGCCTTTCCCAGCTGTCTGAGCCGCCCCTCTCCTCGGTGGAGGTCTTCCTTCGGGAAAATGCCGATGCGGCGGCTCTCTGTATGGAGCTGCTCTGGCAGAAGAAAATACACCCGAAGCAGATAATCATCTCATGCCGCCTTGAAGAGCGGGGAAGCCTGAAATTCAAGTAAATAACTGGAAATGCAGAAGAGTTTCTCTTCTGCATTTTTAATAAAAACCGACAGGCGTTTTAGTTAAAAATTTACGAAATTTTGTTTTACGAATAAAATATTTAGTAAAATTATTGACGAACTTTTAACGAGATGCTATCTTTTATATAGATAGTACAAAAATAACGGCGGGAGGTACAACATGAGCATTGCGGTAAATACAAAAAAAGACGTGTTCCTGCTCAGCACCAAATCCACCAGCTATGCCTTTGGTGTAGACGACAGGGGCTTGATCCGGCATCTCTATTGGGGGAAGAAGCTTGATTTTGTGGAGGAGCTGGAACTGCCCCAGCTTACCGAGGTCTCCACTAATGACCCCGTGTTCGAGGTCACCAAGGAGGAATTCCCGGTACACGGCGGATTGCGCTATAAGGACCACTGCCTGAAGGTCACCTTTGCCGACGGCACCAGGGAGCTGGTGTACCAGTACTGCGGATATGACCTGGAGGAGGGCGAGGGTCTGGAGGAGCTGACCGTCCACCTGAGAGATGAACACTATGAATTTTTCATGGACCTGCACTACAAATTGTATCCCGAATACGACCTGATGGAGCGCAGCGTGGTGGTGTCCAACCAGACTGCCGAGCCCATACAGGTGGAAAAGCTGCACAGCGCCCAGTTCCACATCCCCTATGAGAATCTGAATTTCTCCAATGTCCACGGCCATTGGGGAGCTGAGCAGCAGCGCTTCACCCAGAAGCTGAGCTACGGCAAGGTAGTTATTGAAAACCGCCGGGGTATCTCCAGCCACAATCATAATCCCTACTTTATTCTGGACCGGGACGCCACCGAGACCAGCGGCGATGTATATTTCGGCGCCCTTAAGCTCACCGGCAACTTCAGCGGCGTAGTGGAGCAGACGCCCTACGGAGAGACTTTGGTACAGATGGGCATTAACTCCCACGACTGTCTCATAGAGCTGAAGCCGGGAGAGAGCTTTGAGGCTCCCGGCATTATCTGCGGCTATTCAGCCTCCGGCTTTGAGACCATGTCCCACAATCTCCATCGCTTTGCCAGAGAGCGCATTATGCGCGGCGGGTTGCGGCCGGTGCTGTACAACTCCTGGGAGGCCACGGAATTCCATGTGAACAGCCGCGACCAGATCAAGCTGGCCCAGAAGGCCAGCGAACTGGGGGCGGAACTTTTCGTCCTGGACGACGGCTGGTTCGGAGAACGCCACAGCACCCAGAACGGCCTGGGGGATTGGTACGTCAACGAGGGCAAATTCCCCAACGGTTTGGAGGAGCTGATAGGCGAGGTTAAAAACCTTGGCATGATGTTCGGCATCTGGGTGGAGCCGGAGATGGTCAACCCCAAAGCCCAGCTCTATCAGGACCACCCGGACTGGATATACCACTATGAGACCAGGGTCAGCGACACCTCCCGCGTTCAGTACGTGCTCAATGTTACCAAGCCCGAGGTGCGGGACTTTATCTACGATATGCTGGACAATCTCCTCACCCGCTATGACATCGACTACATAAAATGGGACGCCAACCGTCCCATCTCCCAGACCGGCCCCCAGAGAGACATATGGTACAAGCATATCCAGACGGTGTACGACATCGTCAGAGAACTGAAGAAAAAACATCCTCAGGTCCTCTTTGAAGCCTGCGCTTCCGGCGGAGGCAGGATAGACTACGGCATCCTGGGCATATTCGACGATTTCTGGACCAGCGACAATACCGACGCCTATGACCGGCTGTACATTCAGGATTCCTACTCCCGTATCTATCCCATCAAGGCTATGCGGGCCTGGGTAACCGACTGCCCCAACTTCCTCTCCGGCCGGGTTATTCCCCTCAGCTTCCGCTATCACAGCGCCATGCTGGGCAGTCTGGGCGTGGGCTGCAACATCCTGAAATTTACCCCGGAGGAAGTGGAGCTCTCCCAGAGAATGATAAGCCTCTATAAAGAGATACGGCCCGTCATTCAGGAGGGAGACTTCTATCGCTTGGAAAATACCTCCGCCAACCGGTATTTCCTTTATGAGTATCTCAAGGAGGGACAGGGCGTCGTCTTTGCTTTCCTGCCCCAGAGCCAGGTGGGCCACCGCAGCACCACCCTGCGGCTTCGGGGTCTGGAAGAAGGGGCGAATTATACCCTTCACACCTCCAACGGCGACATCACCAAGAGCGGAGCATATCTAATGTACCACGGCCTGGAAGTGAAGCTGACGGGAGACTATGCCAGCGCCATTGTCAGGTTTGAAAAGAATCAGTAAAGCAAAAAGCAGATAAACTTTTTAAAATTATTGGAGGAAGAACAATATGAAACTGTCTGCCGGAAGAAAACTCTGCTTTGGCGTGGGCGCCCTGGGCAAGGACCTGTGCTACGCCATGATCAGCACCTATCTCATGATATACCTCACCGACACTGTGGGCCTGGCTCCGCTGTTTGTGGGTAACCTGTTCCTTGTGGCCAGGATCTGGGACGCCGTGAACGACCCCATGATGGGCTTCATTGTGGACAACACCCGCAGCAGATGGGGCAAGTTCCGCCCCTGGATACTGATAGGCACCCTGATAAATGCGGGCATCCTTATCCTGCTGTTCATGGGACCCCAGCTCCAGGGCTTCAAGCTCTACGCCTATTACTCCGTCATGTACATACTCTGGGGCATGAGCTACACCATCATGGATATCCCCTACTGGTCCATGCTCCCCTCCATGTCCTCCACCAAGGAGGAGCGTGACTCCATGTCCGTCATCCCCCGTATCTTCGCCAGCAGCGCCTGGCTGCTGGTAGGCGCCTTCGGCCTGGCCATGATCAACCGCCTGGGCCAGGGCGACGAGGCCAAGGGCTATGCCTCTTCCTCCGTGGTAGTGGCAATCATCTTCGTGGCCACCATTCTGGTAACCGTCATCTTTGCCCGGGACCGCAGCAGCCTGGAGGCTGGCTCCGGCGAGAAAGGCAAGCGCACCTCCCTGAAAGAGGCCATACATGTCATAACCGCCAACGACCAGCTTAAGGTTTACATCGGCGTGGTTCTGGCGTATAATCTGGTGGTGCAGCTGGCCGGCGGCATGGCTCTGTACTACTTCAAGTACGTCACCCAGGACGAGAACCTCTTCCCCTACTTCACCACCGCCGCCTCCTTTGCGGAGATGGGCGCCCTGTTCCTCTTCCCCATACTCTCCCGCTTCCTCAGCAAGAAGCAGGTATTCGCCATTGCCAGCTTCACTCCCGCCGTGGGCCTCATCGCCCTGTTGGTGGCGGGCGTGGTAGCTCCGGCAAACATCCCGCTTATTATCGTCTGCGGACTGTTCTATAAGCTGGGTTCCGGCTTGACTCTGGGCGCCACCACCGTTATGCTGGCCGACGTCATCGACTACGGCGAGGTGAAGCTGGGCACCCGCAACGAGAGCATAGTGGCCTCCTTCCAGACCCTGCTGGTGAAGACCGCCTCCGCCGTGGCCGGCTGGCTCATCGGCGTGGGCCTGACTATCTCCGGCTTTGTGGAGAATGTGCCTCAGACCGAGACCACCATTATGGGTATGCGTATCCTCATGGGAGTTGTGCCTTCTATCATAACCGTGCTGGCCTATGTCATCTACGTGAGGGGATACAAGCTGGAGGGCAGCTACCTGGAGAGCATCACGGCACAGCTTAAATCTAAAAAGGTGGAAGTTTGATGTTTCTTGGCATAGACTATTATCCTGAACAATGGCCGGCCTCCATGCTGGAGGCCGACCTGGACAATATCTGCGAGCTGGGCTGCAATGCCATCCGTATTGCGGAGTTCGGCTGGCACATCATGGAAAAGGCGGAGGGCCAGTATGACTTCTCCCTCTTTGACCATGTGATAGAGCGGGCCAAGGCCCGGGGCCTTTCCATTGTCATGGGTACCCCTACGGCGGCCATACCCGCATGGCTGGCAAAAAAATATCCGGCAGTCCTGTCGGAGTTTGAAAACGGCGCCAAGCGCAGCTTCGGCGGGCGGCATGTGTACTGCTTCAACAGTAAGGAGATGTACGCCTACACTGAGCGCATTGTCCGGGCCATGGCGGAGCATTACAAGAACGAGAAGGCCATCGTGGCCTGGCAGATAGACAATGAGTTCGGCCATGAGGACAGCGATATGTGTTACTGTTCCCAGTGCCGGGACGCATTCAGAGCATTTCTGCGGGAGAAGTTCAACGGGGACATACAGGCTTTGAACGATACCTACGGCACCGCTTTTTGGTCTCAGGAGTACAACGATTTTGACGAGATACCTCTCCCTGCCCCGACTATTACTACCCATAATCCGGCTCTGCGCCTGGATTGGGAGCGTTTTCGCAGCGAGAGCATAGTGAATTTTGCCGCTTTCCAGGCCAGGCTGCTCCGGGAGATAATTCCCGGCGTGGTGCTCATCCATGATTTCCCCGGCGGAGGTCTGACCAAGCATGTGGATTACTCTCAGGTATCCAGGCACCTGAGCCTGGCTGCCTACAACAACTACCCGGTTTGGGGCGGCCAGAGGGAGCCTTTGCCCCCCAATGAGATAGCCTTCGGTCTGGACTACATCCGGGGGCTGAAGGGAAAGAATTTCTGGATAACCGAAGCCATCATGGGAGCCCAGGGCCATGACGTCACCGGTTTTTCCCCGCGGCCCGACCAAGCGAAAATGTGGGCCTATCAAAGTATGGCCAGGGGACGCGAGTCCCTGTTCTTCATCCGCTACCGGGGCGGCACCAAGGGAGCTGAGCAGTTCTGCTGCGGCGTGCTGGATGCGGACAATGTGAAGAGGAGAAAATACTACGAGGTTCAGAGCTTCTTCCGGGATATCCGGCAGTATGCCCCTCAACTGGCCGGCCCCATCTCCAGTAAAGTGGCCATAGTCTACGACTACGACTCCCTGGCCGCCTTTCGCATACAGCGACAGAGCGTGCTGCTGGACTGCGAGGCCGAGATGAAAAAGTACCATAAGTTTTTCTACGAGCGGAACATTCCCGTGGATGTGATCCCGGCGGACAGTGGGCTGGAAGCATATAAGGTGCTTATTTTGCCCCAGATGATAGTGGCAAAGCCGGAATTTCAAAAGCGGCTTAAAAGCTTCGCTGAGCGGGGCGGGACCCTGGTGCTGAGCTACCGGGATTTCGTCAAGGACAGCCATAACAATCTGGTTCTGGGCAAGCAGCTGCCGGTGGACTTTGACGAATTTGCCGGAATCTGCGTGACCGAGACGGAGAGCCTCCAGGACGGCCAGGACTTCCCCCTGATCGGAGAAGGAAGCTTGGCTGGGCGCCGGGGCCGGGGCGGTATTTTCCGGGAAATGCTGGAGCCCCGGGACGCCGAAGTCCTGCTGCGTTATGACGATTCCTTCTACAGGGATTTTGCAGCCGTTACCAGAAAGGCCCAGGAAAAGGGATCTGTGTATTATTTGGGCTGCGGCCTGGAGGAGGAACTGCTGAGGCAAATTTTGGAGCAGGTGAGTGCGGAGCAGAACCTAACCGGGATACCCAGCGCCCCAGGGGTGGAGGTGGTCTGCCGGGGCAGCGGTAAGGATGCCGTCCGCATGGTGATGAATCACAATCCCTGCCCGGCGGAATATGCTGGGGAGGCCCTGGCTCCCTTCCAGTGCAGAATCATCCCCTGCTCCGGGGAGCCTGCCTGAAAGTCCTATTTTAATCAAAAAACTTAAAAAGCATCGGAGAATCTATCTTATCTCCGATGCTTTTTTGCTCAGTTGTCTCATTCTTCAGCCGGGGCCGCAGGCTCATAGAACATGTCCAAATACTCCTCCAGCGTGAGGCCGAGTTCGTATATCTCAGCCGCTTCCTCAAGGCCCACATAGCGGTAATGCCAAGGCTCGTAAATAATGCCCGTTATATCGCTGCTGTCGCTGGGATAGCGGAGAATGAAGCCGTAACGCCAGGAATTATCCATAAGCCATTGCTGAGTGGCAGTGTCCTCCTGACCTTTATCCAGATTGGTATAGAAAAAGTCGATTATATCCACTGCCAGCCCCAGCTGATGCTCGCTGGTGTTGGGCTTGGCCACGCTCATAGCGGCAATATCCGGAGCCTCATCCGGAGACACGCCCTCCAGCACCAGACGGCGTATCTTGTTGTTGAAGAGGAATTGCTGCTTTTCAAGACTGCGGTAGGCTGAGCATATGTAGGGGTGACCGCCGGCGGCCTCGCAGTCGGACATCATCTGCCTGAGAGCCTCGGCGCAGCGCACGTCCACATACAGCGGGTCCTCAGTGTCCGCCTGGGGTATCTCCTCCAGCTCCGGCTCATAGTCCTCCGGCAGCTTGTTCCAGGGATTGACCAGGATCAGCAGGTCCGTGCGCTCCCGAAGCGCCGGCGTGGGTTCGGGCGTGGCCGTGGGGGAGGGCGTGGCCGTGGGGGAGGGAGTGGGACTGGGTTCCGGCGATGGGCTGGGAGAGGGTACCGCCTCAGCCGCCGCTTCCAGACTGCGGCCGGTCAGCACAAGGCTTAGCGTGCATATACATGCAAAGAGCAGCACTGAGAGCAATATAATGATTACCGTTCTGTCTCTGTTTTTCAGTTTCAATTTATCTTCTCCGCTTTCTCATTGGGCCTGGGGATGGGGGAAAACTGTCCGGGAAAACAAAAAGCCCGGAACTTACAGGGCAACTGTACAATATGTTTACAAAAAAGTCAAGGAATCTGCTGCCAAATGGTATAAAATCCTTGGTGTATATAGAAAATATAACCAAGAGGGTCCGGCGGACGGAACAGCGATACATATGGGCGGGAGCGCCGCCGGCACCTTTGCAGGGGATTGCAGCGCAGAAGCTTGCTTCCATGGGCCGCTTATGGAATACTGCGCTGACACTACCGGCGGCAGAGTGGAGAATAAAAATGCAGGAAATCAAGGAAGTATATGATATGCTGAAAAAGGCCGGGACCTACTACCTGGCCACCTGTGACGACGGGCAGCCCAGGGTGCGGCCCTTCGGCACCGTGAATATCTTTAAGGACAAGCTGTACATCCAGACGGGCAAGGCTAAGGCCGTGTCCCGCCAGCTGCATGCAAACCCCAAGCTGGAGCTGTGCGCTATGGTGGGGGGAGACTGGCTGAGAGTGGAGGCCAGCGCCGTGGAGGATGACGACAGGGCCGCCCGTGTCAGCATGCTGGAAGCCTATCCCAGCCTCCAGGCCATGTACTCCCCCGACGACGGGAACACCGAGGTGTGGTATCTGCGCAATGTCACCGCCACACTCTACTCCTTTACAAACCCTCCCAAGGTATATAAGTTCTGAAAAACCGGGGCGCGGAAAGGTGCCCCGGTTTTTTTACCTGACTGCTAAAAGCCTCTGTAAAAACATCCTTGCGTGACTTTTTTGACTCCGGATGCTATGATATGGCCGAGGTGAAAGAAATGCGGGATATAGGTAAAAACATAAGGGAACTGCGCTGTGCCAAGGGCCTGACCCAGGAGGAGCTGGCCGAGCGGCTGCACGTCACCAGGCAGACCGTATCCAACTATGAAAACGGCCGCACCCGGCCGGACATAGACATGCTGCTGGACATAGCCACCGCTCTGGACAGCGACGCCAATGCCCTGCTCTACGGTACGCCTCAGATGGAGGACAGGCGCCGGGAGTACCGGCGGCTGGCAGTGTCCCTGGCACTGTTCCTGGTGCTGTTTATCTGTTATATACTTCTCAGGCCGGAGACACTGAAGATACAGGCCGCTTATTTTATCGTGCTGCCTGCCCTGCTGCTGAACTGTACCCTCAGGCCCATGTATATGCTGTCCCTGGGCTGGAGCGCCGTCCAGGCTTTGACTATGATTTTAAAGGCAAAGCCTTTGGACAGACCTTGGGTGAAATATGCCCGCCGGGTGCTGCTGGGGCTCATAGGGGCTATTGCTTTATTCCTGCTGCCGGTGTGCATACAGATGGCCACCGTGAGTATCACATATATATACGGCGTCGGCCCGGGGGCGTTTCTGGGACAAGGGGGCTATGTCGATGCTGCGATATATATGGCCATGGATGTGGCCGCCTATTACTATGTGTACGCCCTCCTGGGGGCAGCCCTGTGGGTGCTGGATTTCCCGCCAAAGAGGAAGAGCGGCGGGGGAAAAGAAGGAGAGACGAAAAGCGGCGGAGCTTCAGCCTGAATTAAACTTTGACAAACTGTGAATAATGTAGAGAAAGGGCCGGAAACGGCCCTTTCTTCTATTGTAAAAAATAAAAAAAGTGATATAATACCCTTTCGAAATAAAATACATGGAGGCATAACCATGACTAAGATAGACATTTTCTCAGGTTTTCTGGGCGCAGGCAAGACCACCCTTATCCGCAAGCTGATTGCCGAAGCCTATCAGGGAGAGAAACTTGTACTTATTGAAAACGAGTTTGGCGAGATCGCTATTGACGGCGGCTTTCTCAAGGACGCCGGAGTGGAGATCACGGAGATGAACTCCGGCTGCATCTGCTGCACACTGGTGGGCGACTTCACCAAGGCCCTGAAAAAGGTGATGGCGGACTACGCTCCGGACCGTATAATCATTGAGCCCTCCGGCGTGGGCAAGCTCAGCGACGTGGCAAAGGCCGTCTCCGGAGTGGAGGGGGCCGAGATAGGCGCCAAGGTGACCGTGGTGGACGCCGGCAAGTGCCGCATGTACATGAGGAACTTCGGCGAGTTTTCAACGACCAGGTGGAGAACGCAGACCTCATCGTCATGAGCCGTACCGACACCGCCTCGGCCGAGAAGATAATGGCCGCCACGGAGCTGCTGAAGGGCCTGAACCACCATGCCGGGCTAATCACCACTCCCTGGGACAAGCTCTCCGGCAGGCAGATAGCCGAGGCCATGGATGAAAACGGCCTGAAGGCGGAGATGGAGCGCCTGGCCCACGAGCACCATCACGAGCATGAGCACGAGCACGAGGAGCAGGAGCACCACCACCACGAGCACGACGAGAACTGCAGCTGCGGCTGCCATGACCACGACCACGAGCACCATCACGAGCATGAGCACGAACACGAGGAGCAGGAGCACCACCACGAGCACGACGAGAGCTGCGCCTGCGGCTGCCATGACCACGAGCACCACCATCATGCCGACGAAATATTCACCAGCTGGGGCATGGAGACTCCCAGAAAGTTCAGCGAGGATGAGCTGCGCAAGCTGCTCTCTGCTCTCGGTGACGAGGAGCGCTTCGGCGCCGTGCTGAGAGCCAAGGGCATTGTGGATGCCAGCGACGGGGATTGGATATACTTTGACTATGTGCCCGGAGAGAGCGATATCCGCCGTGGCGCCGCCGCCGTCACCGGACGCTTCTGCGTCATCGGTTCCAAGCTGAAGGAGCAGGCACTGAAGGAGCTGTTTAATATTGAGTAACAAACCCAAAGACGTACCCGTATATCTCTTTACCGGTTTCCTGGAGGGAGGCAAGACCAAATTCATCCAGGAGACTCTGGAGGACCGGCGCTTCTGCAACGGGGAGAAGACCCTGCTGCTGGTATGCGAAGAAGGGGAGGAGGAATACGCCCCTGAACAGTTTGCCTCCGACACCGTACAGATCCGTGTGGTGGAGGAGCAGAAGGACCTGACCAGGGAGAACCTGGAAAAATGGCTGGCTGAGACCAGGGCCGAGCGGGTTGTGGTGGAATACAACGGCATGTGGATGCTGGATGTGCTCTACAATGCCATGCCGGAAAACTGGATGGTGTATCAGGAGTTCATGTTTGCCGACTCCACTACATTTTTGAGCTACAACAGCAACATGCGCCAGCTGGTCTACGACAAGCTCAAGAGCGCAGAGCTGGTGGTCTTTAACCGTTTTGACGAAAAGACCATGGACAAGATGGCCTTCCACAAGATAGTCCGGGGTGCTTCCCGCAGGGCAGATATTGCCTATGAGGCCAAGAACGGAAAGGTGGTCTATGACGACATTGAAGACCCCCTTCCCTTTGATTTGAATGCCCCCATTGTGGAGATAGGGGATGATGACTTCGCCCTCTTCTACCGGGATATGGCCGACGAGCCCAAGAAGTACGACGGCAAGACTGTCCGCTTCAAATGCCGCTGCCTGGTGAGGAAAAAGCTGCCTGCAAACTGCTTTGTGGTGGGCCGCCATGTTATGACCTGCTGCGTGGAGGATATTCAGTTTGCAGCCCTGGTCTGCCAGTGGGACAAGGCCGACACAGTGAAGGACGACAGCTGGATGATACTCACCGCAAAGGTCAGCTTCAAATTCCATCGAGCCTATAACCGCCGGGGCCCCGTCCTCAGCTATATCTCCGCCGAGAGCTGTGAGGCTCCCGAACAGCCTGTAGCCACGTTCTATTGAGAGGTAATATGAAATACAAATGCCTTGTTTTTGACCATGACGACACCGTTGTAAACAGCACCGCCACCATACACTACCCCTGCTTTGTAAACTATCTGGCCCTCCATTATCCGGAGCGCAGCTGCTCTCTGGAGGAGTACTTCCGGAAAAATTTCAATCCCGGCTTTGTGCAGATGTGCAAGGACGAGTTCGGAATGACAGAGGAAGACATGGACAGGGAGGTGGAATTCTGGTCCGGCTATGTGGAGCAGCATATACCCGATGTCTATGAGGGAATCAGGGAGATAATGGAGGAACACCGGGCCCGGGGCGGGCTTATCTGCGTGGTGTCCCACTCCTTTGAACACAATATCCTCCGGGACTACAAGGCCAACTCCCTGCCGGAGCCGGATGCAGTATACGGATGGAGCCGCCCTATCCATGAACGCAAGCCAAATTCCTTCCCTTTGAAGGATATTATGGAGCGCTTCGGCCTGGGACCGGGGGAGCTTCTGATGATAGACGATCTGAAGCCGGGCTACGACATGGCCAAGAGCTGCGGGGTGGCCTTTGCCGCCGCCGGCTGGTCCAACGATATCCCCCAGATAGAGAGCTTCATGCGCCAAAATTGCCGCCACTACTTTAAAACAGTGAAAGAGCTGGCGGAATTTCTGGCCTAAAGTATGACAAATAGAAAAGCGTATATGGAAACTGCGCCTCCATGCCCGGCATGGAGGCGCAGTCAGCTTTTCAAAAAAGTCCTTACAGACTTTTTTGACTGCGTTTCTCCCGCCAAGCATTTTGCCAAAGGCAAAATGCTGCTGCGCCCAAAAAGCCTTGAAAATCAAGCCTTTTCCGCGGCGGGTTATTGAAAGGGGAGAATTGCGGCCCTGCCGCTGCCCGGGGAAGATGAAGGCGGGGCGCAATTCCCGCAGCCGCACAAAATAAAAGCTGCTCCTGCAACTTTTATTTTGTCCTTGCGGCAAGGCGAGAAAGGGGTCTTGTTCTCGCTGTGGCTCGGTCACGCTTCGCTCCTCCTTGCGCTCCCCTCCGCTCTGTTGTCTTTTATCTAATCTATAGTTTTTCTACAGTCTCACTGCTAGAAAGAGAGAGACTAAAAGAGAAAACGGATTAGTAATCTGGAAACGGCCTAACGACAGGTGGGCCGGCAGGGCGGTGAAAAGCTAAGGGCAGGAGAGCCTGCTGGGCTGACGCACCGAGGCAAGCCGGAGGGACAACAAAAATCTCCCTCGCAGGGAGGGAGATTTTCCTAGGACTATATTACTTTGAAGAGGGCAGCAGGTAGACGCTGCAGGTCTTGCTAAGACCGCCGCACTCAGCCACCAAAGTGACGCCGCCGGACTTGGCCTTTAGCGCCGATACTTCGCAGCTGGTATCTCCGGTAGACTTTACGGCGCAGTATTCGCCTTTATCGTCTCCTTCGATGCTCCATGTAACTTTGGCCCCGGTGAAGGAGGGGGGCAGGACCTGCGCCGTCAGTTCCACCGGCTCGTCTCCCACGTTCAGGGTGAGCTC
>CALXGF010000051.1 GCA_944387735.1 uncultured Oscillospiraceae bacterium | reverse complement strand
AAGATCGACCCGGTCAATACCCTCCTTATATTCGACGAGGTACAGGAAGTCCCCGCCGCATTGACCGGCCTCAAATATTTCAATGAGGACGCAGCTCAATACCAGATCGTCTGTGCCTGCAGTCTATCCGGTTCGGCGCTGCATCCTGGGACATCCTTCCCGGTTGGAAAAGCGGAGTTTCTCGACTTGTATCCTCTTTCCTTCTCCGAGTTTCTTATAGCCATGGGAAAAGGCCAATATGCGGAGCTGCTGAGGCGGGGCGACTTTGACATGGCCGCCGTATTTAAGCGGGACTATTACGACCTACTGAAGCTGTACTGCTATGTAGGCGGTATGCCGGAGGTAGTTTAGGCCTTCGCATACAACAAGGGACTTCAATGAAGTCCGTGAAATCCAGAAGATGTCGGTCTTTTGACCTGCATGCTTGGGCTGCGGCAGGGCGTACTGCTGGACGGCGACAAATTATTCACTGAGTTCAACGGGGCCATAGCAGAGCAGTATGTCCTCCAGGAGCTGAAGACGGTCAAAGGGCTGAATATCTGCTATTGGGCTGCGGATCGGGGGATTTCAAAAGTGGATTTCGTCATCGACAACGGAATGGCTGTGATTCCCGTGGAGGTCAGAGCCCGGCTCAATCCCCAGGCCAAGAGTCTGAAAGCATATCGTGAAAAGTTCAGTCCGCAGCTCTCCATCCGCACATCCATGTCGGACTATGAAAAAGGAGACCGGCTGCTGGACCTGCCGCTGTGGAGCATAGGAACATTTCTGAGTGAAAGCCGGCTTTAGGAATATTGCCGGATATGCGGCAAGGGCCGTGCATAATTTGTAGCATAAGCGTGTTTAAGCGGATTTAGGCGACCTTACCCGTCCAAATCCACGGCTTTATATTATTTTTCCAGTCTGCTGTATCAAAGCAAGGCCAATTATATCATTTTTGTAAAAATGATATAATTGGCCTTGCGTGTATATACTTAAAGTATTATAATTCTATGAGAAAGGAAATACGGGTCAACTGCCCGGCGGGTGACATCATGCGAAACTACGATTACAGGCAAAATTACGGCAAGCTCCTTACCCCGGAGACGGTGGGCCTGCTGACCACGATACACGAATACAAGGGCGAGCAGACCCTTTTCATCGAATCCAGGGCCGATACCCTGAGCCAGCTCATGGACATGGCGAAGATACAGAGCACCGAGGCCTCCAACAGGATCGAGAATATATATACTTCCCAGGACCGCCTGAAAAAGATACTAATGGACAAGACCACGCCCAGGAACAGGAGCGAGCGGGAGATAGCCGGATACCGGGATGTGCTGGCCACCATACACGAAAGCCACGATTATATACCCCCGAAGCCCTCCGTTATATTGCAGCTCCACCGGGACCTGTATAAATACAGCGGTATGGGTACAGGCGGCAGCTACAAGAATTCCGACAACGTCATATCCGAGACCGACGCCCAGGGCAACAGAACAGTCCGCTGGCAGCCGGTGCCCGCCTGGGAGACCCCGGAGTCGGTGGAGCGGATGTGCGCCGCCCTGGAGGATGCCCTGGGCAGCGGAGACTGTGACCCCCTGCTGCTCATCCCCATGTTTATTCTGGACTTTCTGTGCATACACCCCTTTAACGACGGCAACGGCAGGCTCAGCCGCCTGCTCACCTTGCTGCTGCTGTACCGGGCGGGATATATCGTGGGCAAATATATCTCCATTGAAAAGCTCATAGAGCAGAGCAAGGAGAGCTATTATGAGGCTTTGCAGCTGAGCTCCCAGGGCTGGCACCAGGGAGAGAACGATTACCTGCCCTTTGTGCTCTACAGCCTGGGCATAGTGGCGGCGGCATACCGGGACTTTTCCGCCCGGGTGCAGACTCTGAGCCTCAGCGGCCTGTCCAAGCCGGAGCGGGTGCGGGAGCTGCTGAAGGGCAGCCTGAACAAAATGACAAAGGCGGACATCCTGGCCAAGTGCCCGGACATAAGCCCAATCACCGTGCAGCGCAGCCTTGCCCAGCTGGTGAGCTCCGGGCAGGTGCTGAAGCTGGGCGGCGGCAGATATACAGCCTATATTTGGAACAGGGAGAGAGACTGATATGATAACAGGAGAACTGAAAAACAGAATAGACAGCCTTTGGGACATCTTTGCCGCCGGTGGCCTGGTGAACCCTCTGGACGTGATAGAGCAGATAACCTACCTGATGTTCATCCACGATCTGGATGACAGCGACAATCTACGCTCCAAGGAGAGCGCAATGCTGGGTCTGCCCTATGAGAGCATCTTTGCCGGGGAAGTGGAGATAGGCGAGCGGAAGATAGACGGGGAGCAGCTGAAATGGTCCGTGTTCCACGACTTCCCCGCCGGGCGTATGTACAGCGTGGTGCAGGAGTGGGTCTTCCCCTTTATAAAGCAGCTCCACGCCGATAAAAACAGCGCCTATTCCAAGTACATGGACGACGCAATTTTCAAACTGCCCACCCCTCTGGTGCTAAGCAAGGTAGTGGACTGCCTGGACGATATATACGGCCAGATGGCCCAGATACAGAGTACCGACATCCGGGGCGACGTGTACGAGTATCTTTTGAGCAAGATATCCCAGTCCGGCCGCAACGGCCAGTTCCGTACCCCCAGGCATATCATCCGCATGATGGTGGAGCTGATGGACCCCGGAGCCGAAGACGTGATATGCGACCCGGCCTGCGGCACCTCCGGCTTTTTGGTGGCTGCCGGGGAGTATCTCAAGGAGAAGAAAAAGCAGGAGATATTCTTTGACCGGCGGAACAAAGACCACTATATGAACCATATGTTCCACGGCTACGACATGGACCGCACCATGCTGCGCATCGGCGCCATGAACATGATGACCCACGGCATAGAAAACCCCTTTATAGAGTATAGGGACAGCCTCTCCGACCAGAACCCGGACCGGGACAAGTACAGTTTGATATTGGCAAATCCCCCCTTCAAGGGCAGCCTGGACGCCGACACCGTCTCCCCTGATCTGCTGAAGGTCTGCAAGACCAAGAAGACGGAGCTGCTGTTTCTGGCCCTGTTCATCCGTATGCTGAAGACCGGCGGCCGCTGCGCCTGCATAGTGCCCGACGGTGTGCTCTTCGGCTCCTCTACGGCCCATAAGGCCATCCGCCGGATGCTGGTGGAGGACAACCGGCTGGAGGCGGTGATCTCCATGCCCTCCGGGGTCTTCAAGCCCTACGCCGGGGTATCCACCGGCATACTCATCTTTACCAAGACCGGTCACGGCGGCACCGACAAGGTGTGGTTTTACGATATGCAGGCCGACGGCTTCAGCCTGGACGACAAGCGCAGCCCCGTGCAGGAAAACGACATCCCGGATATTGTGGAGCGTTTTCACAATCTGGAGGCCGAGGCCAGCCGCAGCCCAAAGGAGAAGTCATTTTTTGTCAGCAAGGCGGAGATAGCGGAGAAGGACTATGACCTGTCTATAAACAAGTATAAGCAGCAGGACTATGTGCCCGTGGAGTACCCCCCCACCGGGGAGCTGCTGGCGGAGCTGAATGAGCTGGAGCTGGAGATAACTGCCGGCCTGGCAGAACTGGAGGCGCTGCTGTGAAAGTCAGGTTAGGGGATGTGTGTGTTAAAGATTCATCGGGCATAGCACAAAAAGACCTGAATGGGCATAGTGGAGAATATCCCATTTATGGAGCGAGCGGGTATATAACCAGTGTAGATTTTTATCAGCAGGAGCAACCGTACATTGCAGTTGTTAAAGATGGGGCTGGCGTTGGAAGAATTATGAGCTTGCCTGCAAAATCCTCTGTCATAGGGACGATGCAGTATATCCTGCCGAAAGACGATATTGATATTTCATACTTGGCTTATGCCATGGAGTATATGAATTTAGCTAAGTATTACACCGGCGCAACAATACCCCATATATATTTCAAGGACTATCAAAATGAAATGTTGCCCCTCCCTTCCCTTGAGGAACAGCGGCATATTGCGGCGGTGCTGGACAAGGTCAGCGAGCTTATCTCCAAGCGCAAAGCCCAGCTTGATAAGCTGGACGAGCTGGTAAAGTCCAGATTCGTGGAAATGTTCGGCGACCCGGCTGCCAATACGAAATGGCAGACAAAAAAGTTGGTTCAACTTGGTGAATTAAATAGAGGTGTTTCAAAACATAGGCCAAGAAATGACCCCAAATTACTAGGATGCACCTACCCACTAATTCAAACGGGAGATGTTTCAAATTCGGGACTTTATATATCGAGCTATTCATCAGGATATTCAGAATTGGGACTTGCACAAAGCAGGTTGTGGAGTGCGGGAACTCTTTGCATAACAATTGCGGCAAACATTGCTCAGACAGCCATTTTGACATTTGATGCTTGTTTTCCAGATAGTGTGGTCGGATTTGTGCCATATGAGGAAACAACATCCATTTTTATTCATTATTGGTTTACCTTTTATCAGAAAATATTAGAAGAACAGGCTCCGCAAGTGGCTCAAAAGAACATCAATTTGAAAATACTAAGTGGTCTTGATGTTATTGTTCCACCATATTACTTGCAAAAGCAATTTGACAAGTTTGTAGGACAAGTTTATAAAACGAAATCCACCATACAAAAAAGCCTTGACCAGCTTGAAACACTGAAAAAGGCTTTGATGCAGAAATATTTCGGGTGAGGTAAAGAGAGATGGGAAAACATAAAGAACTTAAGCAGGAAATAGAAAAGCTGATTAAAGATGGAGAAATATTATATTCAGCCCTTATTTTGGAAGAAAAAAAACAAGAACACAAACACTGCAAGGATTTGCCATATTTCATACGAAACTACGAAGCATGGTATACAAAAGCTCTTGCTGTAATAAAGCAGCTATCTCCAGAGAGATATTCAGATTTTACAAAACTATATTCAGATGAAAAAAGGAAAACATTAACGGTTGATACATACTGTATTTCTGATGCGCTTCGTCTCATATATGAAAATATATTTTATAATTATGGGCCATGGACGGCAGATTTATGTGTATCCCGACAAATTTCTATGCTGCAAGCTTGCCTGGA
This sequence comes from uncultured Oscillospiraceae bacterium, assembly GCA_944387735.1. GTDB lineage: Bacteria > Bacillota > Clostridia > Oscillospirales > Oscillospiraceae > Limivicinus. The sequence continues at coordinate 1,759 of CALXGF010000051.1, read as the reverse complement.
TAGCTTTGACAGCAAAGTGTTTGATATTCAAACGATGCTGCAAGCGGATATATTCGATTCAGAGCTGGACTCGGCAAAGCACTTGCTAAAGGTTGGATTTTTGCGACCAGCGGGTGCAATATGTGGAGTAGTTATTGAAAAGCACCTCTCGAAGGTTTGCGAAAATAGAGGGATAAGTTTAAAGAAAAAACATCCAGCAATTATAGATTATAACGATGCGCTAAAAGACGTTGCCTATGATGTTGTGGAATGGAGGCGGATTCAGCGGCTGGCTGACATTCGCAATCTATGCGACCATAATAAAGGCCGTGAACCAACAAAGGATGAAATTGAAGAGCTTATTTCCGGCACGGAAAAACTTATAAAAAATGTCTTTTAAATAACAAAATACGTGGCCGTGAATAACATGGTTGCGCCTGCCTATTCTTATGCGTGCTGGTAAAATAGATTGCAGAAATAGAGAAGAAAACAAAAGAATTTAGGGACGGTGAAAAAGATGGAAGAGCTTACGAAAGATGTGGTGAAAGAAGTAGCTAAGGATGCCTATGAAGATATGGGGCGCCCAATAGCTAAACCTACTGGGGAACTAGTAGGCTTAGTGCCAAGGGCAATAAAAGCAGCACTGGCACCACTAGAGAAATGGATTTTAGCTAGGGAATTTAATGTTGCCGAGACCAGGAAACTATTGGAGGAAAAGTTAAAAGACATTCCACCCGAAAATATTACTTCCCCGGAACCTTATGTTGCTGTCCCGGCACTGCAGTATATCAGCTATTGTATGGATAACCACGAACTCAGGAATATGTATGCAAGCCTGTTAGCAGCGTCCATGAACGAGAGAGCGAAAAATGGAGTACATCCAAGCTTCGTAGAAGTGATAAAGCAGCTATCGCCAGACGAAGCAAAAATTTTGAGTTATATGACTAAGTGTAAAGCCTTGCCTACCATAAGCGTTAGATTTGAAAACGAAAAAGGAGAAGGGATTCCTTTTATAAATGATTTTTCAAATGTGGATGAAATAGTTGGCTGTGAAAGAAAACATGAAACCGGTAAATACTTCGATAATTTGGAAAGACTTGGGTTAATAAAGCGAGCCCCTAGTTATTCTGTCCTTACTACTGAATCAAGATACCAACCTCTAATAGAGGATGAATTTATAAAAAGCGCAGAAGCGGCAAAGGAAATTGTATCACATATTATTGAAAATCCAAAATTTAAAATAGTTAAAAGTTATGTTTCTATATCTGATTATGGAAGGGCTTTTTGCATCGTATGTCTTCCTAATTAATGATTTGATATTCTGAAAGTTTTTTGGAGGCGGATAGTATTAACACAGAAAAGATTACTCCTTACATGCTAATAATGGGAATTACATGCTATCTTGATTTTATTTCTCAATATATATCCGCAATCGAAACATTGCAATATGATAGACCTGAGCTATTATCAAACGCTTATATAGAACTGGCAAACCAGGCTATGGAAAGACAGCTTACAATGGATATTTGCAAGATATACGATAGGGAAAATTATAGAGACAATATCAATTGCAGCATGGCAGCATTAAGAGGTGCATGCCTAGCGTGCCCAGAGTCGTTTCCAAAAGGAGAGAAAGATGAACTAATATGCGAAATCAGCTCACTTTACGTTAGATTTGAGGAAATAATCAGTCGCAATACAAGAAACAAGAAGCTAGCCCATGGGGATTTGGAAGAACTATTTTCTATAAATGCTGTTTACATAGAATTCGAAAAAGAAA
>CALXGF010000050.1 GCA_944387735.1 uncultured Oscillospiraceae bacterium | reverse complement strand
TGGCGGCAGATATGCAGGTTATAGGTATAACCGGCGGCAGCGGCTCCGGCAAGACCACGGCGTTGAAGGTCCTGGAGTCCATGGGCGCCCTGGTTCTGGACTGTGACAATATTTATCATCAGCTTCTGGAGACCAGTCCGGAGCTTTTGGAAGAACTTGATTCGGCCTTTCCCGGCGTAGTCCGGGAGGGAGTGCTCCAGCGCAAGGCCCTGGGAGCTATAGTATTCAAAGACGGCGCAGCTCTGGAGAAGCTCAATTCCATCAGCCACAGATATGTGGACATGGAGATAGAACGGAGACTCCGCACCTTTGCCATGGAGGGGGGACGCATTGCCGCCATAGACGCAATAGAGCTATTTGTCGGCGGCCAGGCAAAGCGCTGTACCCACACCGTGGCGGTGTTGGCTGAGCCTGAGACAAGGATACGGCGCATTATGGAGCGGGACGGTATCAGTCGTGAATATGCCGTACTTCGCATAGAGGCCCAGCGCCCGGACTCATATTTTGAAGGGCTCTGCGGCCATGTACTTCGCAACGATGGCGGCGTGGAGGAATTTCAGGGAGAATGTTTGAAACTTTTTAAGGAGATACTGAACAATGGATGACATGAGAAAAGAACTTTTTTACGAGCAAAAAAACGGCTATGACCTGATAGACGCCAAAGAACGCCTGGAGCTGGAGGACTACTGCCGGGGCTACATGGACTTTCTCAACGATTCCCGTACCGAGCGGGAGGCTGTGAAGAACGCTATAGCCATGGCAAAAGAGCAGGGCTTCACCGAGTACGAGCCGGACATGGAGCTGAAGCCCGGTATGAAGATCTACCGCAACAACCGGGGCAAGGCACTGATGCTGGCGGTGATCGGCAAGCAGGATCTGAGCCAGGGCGCCGTAATTGCAGGGGCCCATGTGGACGCCCCCCGTCTGGATCTTAAGCAGATACCCATGTATGAAAACGACGAGATGTGCTTCTTCCGCACCCACTACTACGGGGGCATAAAGAAGTATCAGTGGGTCACCATACCTCTGGAGCTCCACGGCGTGGTAGCCCTCAAGAGCGGGGAAGTGCTTGACGTCTCCATCGGCAGAGAGGCGGACGAGCCAAAGTTCGTCATCACCGATCTGCTGCCTCATCTGGCCGCCGACCAGATGAAAAAGACCATGAAGGAGGGCATTACCGGAGAAGGTATGCAGATACTCATCGGCTCCGTGCCCTATGCCGACGAGGGCAAGGACAGAGTTAAGCTTGCAGTCCTCAGTATCCTAAAGGATATGTACGACATTGACGAGGAGGACTTCCTCTCCGCCGAGCTCACTGCCGTGCCCGCATACGACGTGTGCGAGATAGGCCTGGACCGCTCACTCATAGGAGGATACGGCCACGACGACAGGGTATGCGCCTATGCCGAGCTGAAGGCTATCTTCGATGTTGAAGATCCGGAGCGTACCTGCGTGTGCATACTGGCAGACAAGGAGGAGACCGGCTCCGACGGCGTCAGCGGCATGCAGAGCGCAGCCTTTGACTGCTTTATGGAGGATTTGTGCCAGAGCCAGGGCGTGGCTCTCCGCCGCTGCTATGAGAAGAGCTTCTGCCTCTCCGCAGACGTGAGCAACGCTTATGACCCCCTGTATCCCGAGGTTTCCGAGAAGCGCAGCGAGGCCAAGATTAACTACGGTATGGGCATCAGCAAATTTACCGGCGCCAGGGGCAAGTCCGGCACCAGCGACGCCTCCGCCGAATTGGTGGCCTATCTCCGCCGCCTCTTTGCGGATAAGTCCGTGGTCTGGCAGCTGTGCGAGCTGGGCAAGGTGGATCAGGGCGGCGGCGGCACCATCGCCATGTTCATGGCAAACCGCAATATAGACACCATCGACGCCGGAGTACCGGTGCTGAGTATGCACGCCCCCTTTGAGGTGGTGGCAAAGTTTGACTGCTATATGACCTATAAAGGCGTACTGGCGGCATATGGGGACATATAAGCTGCTTTAGCAGAACAGGGCGGGAGGACGATTCCTCCCGCCCTTCTTTTAAGCCTGAGCCTAAGCGTAACTTGTCCGATTTAATCTTAGCCTTTCCGGGTAAAATATCCGGGAGGTGAAGGTATGGAAGAGATAAAAGAAATAAAGGAGCTGGGTTCCAGTTCCAGCGGCAGCATACATTGTCTCACCATAGTGGGACAGATAGAAGGTCACCAGGTTCTGCCGGAAGAGGCAAAGACAACGAAATACGAACATGTTTTGCCCTTAATTGCGGCCATTGAGGAGTCCCCGGAGATAGGCGGACTGCTGGTGCTGCTCAATACCATGGGGGGAGACGTGGAGGCCGGGCTTGCCATAGCGGAATTGATAGCCGGTATGAAGAAGCCGGCGGTGTCCCTGGTGCTGGGAGGGGGCCACTCCATAGGCGTACCCCTGGCGGTGGCGGCAAAGCGCAGCATGATAGCCCCGTCGGCGGCCATGACCATACATCCGGTGCGTATAAACGGCGTGGTCATCGGCGTGCCTCAGACCTACAACTATTTTTCTCGTATCCAGGAGAGAATAGTCTCCTTTGTAACGGAACACTCCCATATCAGCCGGGAGGATTATGTAAAATATATGAGCAAGACCGACGAGCTGGCTAACGATGTGGGCAGCGTGATATACGGCAGGGAGGCGGTGGAAAGCGGGCTCATTGACCAGCTGGGTACTTTGTCCGACGCTCTTGATTATCTCCATGGAGAAATTGAAAAGCGGAAAGTTTGAAAAGCAGGAGCCTGTGGGCTCCCGCTTTTCTTGTATAAAAAGAACGCTTTGCCTCCGCTAGAGGCCCGGCAGTTCTCAAAGTCTTGTTTTTCACATAAGGATGTGGTAATATATAATTTATGATTATCGTGGGGGTATGTGCCAATGAGCATATGGGAAGCTGTTTTACTGGGCCTTGTCCAGGGTGTGGCGGAGTTTCTGCCTATATCCAGTTCCGGACATCTCTCTATTGTAAACAACCTGTTTAAAATATCCGAAGAAGGACATATGTTCTTTGACGTGCTGCTGCACCTGGGCACTCTCGCATCCATAATTATCGTATATTGGCAGGATTTAAAGGAGATGTTCTATGAAGTCATATCCTTTGTAAATCTGGGTCCGCTGGCGGGACAGCCCAGGGAGCACTATCCCCAGGCCCGCACTTTCATAATGATAGTCATGGCCACCCTGCCTCTGTTTCTGATATTGCCTATAAACGACATGATAGAGACTTTATACTATAACAATGTGTTTATCGGCGTGGCCATTATACTCACCGGCTGCATGCTATACGTCTCCGACAGGATGAGGCCGGGAAAAAAGACGGAGCGGAGCATGACCATACTTGATGCCATAATTATCGGTCTCTGCCAGTGCGTGGCCACAATACCCGGCCTGTCCCGCTCCGGAACCACAATCACCGCAGGCATAGCCACGGGATTGCGCCGGGAATATGCGGTGAAGTTCTCCTTTCTCATGTCCATCCCCGCAGTGCTGGGGGCAAATATACTCAGTCTGGCGGATGCCTTTAGGGAGGGGATAAACTGGGCCAATGTCCCGGCCTATCTTGTGGGCATGGTGGTGGCAATGCTCTCCGGAATAGCGTCAATTAATCTGCTCAGATACATAAGCAATAAGGGAAAGTTCGGCGGATTTGCCTATTACTGCTGGGTGATGGGCGTGCTGTCCATTATCCTGTATATGATATTCTGAGATCAAACCTACAACATATGTCTAAGAGAGGACAGCTTTAATGGCACAGACTAAGAAAAAAACCACAACAACGAAAAAAAGCGGCGGCAGCAAGAGCGGCTCCTCAGCAAAAAAGACCGGGAAGCAGGCTGCAAGCCAGCCGCCCCAGGAGCCGGTAGTCCCAATTCGCCGGGAAGTGGGGGCGGTTATATTCCTGTTTTTGGCCGTATTCGTTGCCATCAGCTATTTTCGCTCCGAGGGCTCCTTCATAATGTTTTTTTCAAACCTGCTGAAGGGCCTGGTAGGCTGGGGCTATTGGCTTACGGCAGCGGCCTTCCTGCTCACGGCAATAATCCTGGGCTTTCACAGAGGCCGCCCGGTAATGCTCCGCAGTATCTGCGCCCTGCTTTTGCCGGTGCTTATGGCTGCCATAGTGAGCCTTATTATCTATGAACCGCCCTTCCAGGCGGATTTTGACCTGAAGCTCACCGCAGGACAGCTCTTTGAGTCCGGCCAGTATCTGGAGTCGGCCGGGGCTTTGGGCGGACTTCTGGCTATGGGGCTGGAGATGGCTTTCAGCATATACGGGGCCATACCGGTGCTGGCGGTGCTGTTTATTGCCTGCGCCATATGCGCCTTCAGCAGCAGCTTTAAGAAAGCGGCCCAGCAGATAAAGATTAGGGCAACCGCCCCTTATGATCCCTCTATGTATGAGGACGCTCTGGACCCGGTGGGCTCCGTCACCGGGAAAGTACCTGTGGCTGAGGCCAAGAAAATAGAGCGCATAGCCCGCAGTTCAGTGATGGACATACCCCTTGAAGAGGAGGACGAGGACTTCAGATTTACCAAGGTCGGAGAAGCGGTAAATCCCTTTGCCGGGGAGAGCAAAGCCCCGGCCAAGGCGGGCAAAGCAAAGCCGGAGAAAAAATCCAAGGATAAACATACTGAGCCTCTTAAGGAGGAAAATAAAAGGGACAGCTTTAAAAAGACCGCCATCATTAGGGAACCCAGCCTTGGGCCAACGGACGACGTTATGCCCCTCACCCCAGAGGAAGCGGCCAGTATAGCCGGGGTGGTCCTGGCGGTGCAGCAGGAGGAGCGGGAGCAGCTAAAGCCCGTGTCTTTCAGCGGGGAGATATCCGACCCGCCCAAGGGCAAGAAGGCCGTAAAGGCCGAGGTGGAGGCAGAGGCCCAGGCGGTAGCCCAGGCTATCTCCGCCGCCGGAGAAAGCGGCGACTATGAATTTCCCCCTGTATCTCTGCTGCGCAGCGGCGGAGCGGCCGCCATAGACGCCAGAGATGAGATCGCCGTGAACCGCAATCGCCTGGAGGGGGCAATAAGAAGCTTTGGTATCAACGCATCCATAGTTGGCGTCACCAGGGGCCCCACCGTCACACGTTACGACATCGAGCTGGAGCAGGGCGTAAAGCTTGCCAGAGTGACGAACCTGGCGGGGGACCTGGCCCTTGCCCTGGGGGTTATAAATGTGCGTATAGCCCCTATTCCCGAGAAGATATCTACCGTGGGTATAGAGGTGCCAAACAAGATAGTCAGTACGGTATACCTGCGGGATATCATAGAATCCTCCCAGTTCGTAAACGCCAAGTCCAAGCTCAGCTTTGCCTTGGGCAAGGATATCGGGGGAGAGTGCGTTGTGGGTAACATTGCAAAACTGCCCCATATGCTTATTGCAGGTACTACCGGCTCCGGCAAATCCGTGTGCATGAATTCCCTTATCCTCAGCCTGCTGTATAAGGCCCGGCCCGACGAGGTGCGCCTTATCATGATAGACCCGAAGATGGTGGAGTTGGGCATATATAACGGAATACCTCATCTGTATGTCCCCGTAGTCACCGACCCCAAGAAAGCTGCCGGAGCCCTCCAGTGGTCCGTGGTTGAAATGCTCAAGCGATATCGACTCTTCTCGGAGCTGGGTGTCAGGGACCTGGCCAGCTACAATAAGCATTGTCAGGATACCGGGGAGCAGACTCTGCCCCAGGTGGTCATAGTGATAGACGAGCTTGCAGACTTGATGCTGGTGGCCTCCAAGGAAGTGGAGGAGAGCATATGCCGGGTGGCCCAGATGGGACGGGCTGCCGGCATGCACCTTATAATTGCCACCCAGCGGCCCTCTGCCGATGTTATAACCGGCCTTATGAAGGCAAACATACCCTCTCGTATCGCCTTTGCCGTCTCCTCCGCTATGGAGAGTCGTATCATCCTGGACCAGGCCGGAGCGGAGAAACTGGTTGGCATGGGGGACATGCTCTTCTCTCCCGTGGGCTGCGGTAAGCCCACCCGCATCCAGGGGGCCTTTGTCTCCGACGAGGAGAGGGAAGAGGTAGTTCAGTTCATAAAGGAGGGGGCCGGGATTACCAACCAGAACTCCGAGATTGAGGAATTTATGAATAAGGCCGCCCAGGATAAGAGCTCTCACGACAGCGACAAAGACTCCCGCGATGAGGGCCTTGCCGGCAGCTATGACGAGATGCTGCCCCAGGCGGTGGACGTGGTGCTGGAGACCGGCTCCTGCTCAGTGTCCATGCTCCAGCGACGCATAAAGCTGGGCTATTCCAGGGCCGCCCGTATAGTGGACCAGATGGAAGAGCTGGGCATAGTGGGCCCCTATGAGGGAGCAAAGCCCAGGCAGGTCACCATAGACCGGGAGGGCTGGAGAAACGTGCAGCGCAACCTGGGCCTGATAGCCGGGGAGGAGCCCCTCCTGCCGGTGGACAGCTCCGCTGCCTATGAGGACGGGACGGAGGAAAATAATTAAAAGGGGAGCGGCAGGGAGTGAACACGCCCTGCCGCCTTAGGTGAGGACATGTACGGATTTTTCCCTGAAATGGAAGTAAGGGATGTGAACAAGATCAGCATCCTGGGACTGGCCCATGTAGGGGACGGCGTGTATGAGCTGCTGGTACGCAGTATGCTCTGCCAGAGCGGACACACCGCCCTGCTGGACCTGCATAAAAGCACAGTTGCAATGGTGAAGGCCGCCGCCCAGGCCGCTGCGGCGGAGAAGCTGCTGGGTATTTTAGAGCCTGACGAACTGGCTATATATAAGCGGGGCCGAAACGCCCATGTACATACCGTGCCGAAAAATGCGGATATAGGACAGTACCACGCCGCCACGGGCTTGGAAGCCCTTTTCGGATGGCTTTACCTCCAGGGAAAACTGGAGAGGATAAACCGGCTTTTTGCCGTGATAATGGAGAATACAGGCCATGCCACTTGACGCCATATATCTCTCGGCTCTCACCGGGGAGCTGCGGGAGAAGATAGAAGGGGGCAGGATAGACAAGGTGCAGCAGCCTGAGAGGGACATGCTGCTAATTTCCCTGCGATCAAAGGGAGAGAACCTGAAACTGCTTCTGTCTGCCGGTACCGGCCGGGCCAGAGTGCAGCTCACGGAGAGCGGCTTTGAAAATCCGGCTGAGCCTCCCATGTTCTGCATGCTTCTGAGAAAGCACCTGGTTGGAGCCAAGATAGTTTCCCTGCGCCAGCCGGAATGGGAACGTATGCTGATAATTGAGCTGGAGGGCCACGACGAGATGGGCTTTACCAGCCGCAAGCTCCTTATAGCGGAGCTGATTGGCCGCAGCTCCAACATCATCCTGGTGGACGGGGACGGGCGTATAATCGACTGTATGCGCCGCATGGACTTTGCCGGGGACGCACTACGCCGGATGCTGCCTGGAATGATTTATCGCCTGCCGCCAAAGCAGGATAAGCCCACCCTTATGGAGACGGACAGCCTGCAGCGTCGGGAGCTGATAGCCGGGGCCGAGCCAGGCCAGAGCCTGGATAAATGGCTGCTGAGCAGCTTCTCCGGCCTGTCGCCTCTGGTTTGCCGGGAGCTGTCTTACCGCTGTTCCGGAAGTTTTGAGACTCTGCCACAAATGCTGGACGCCTTTGTGGACAGCGTAAAAGCCGGAGATCTGCGCCCCTATATCCTTTGGGAAGCTGAGAAACCGGCGGACTTTAGCTTCATGAAAATAGGTCAGTACGGCGAGGCTATGACTTGCCGGGAGGAGGAGAGTTTCTCCAAGCTGCTGGACAGCTTTTATTCCCGACGCGATCGGGCGGAACAGCAGCGTCGGCGCAGCCACCAGCTGTATAAGACGGTGAAGACTATGAGAGACCGACTCCAGAGGAAGCTGGCGGGCCAGAGCGAGGAACTGCGCCGTACGGAGAACAGGGACCAACTGCGTAAGATGGCGGAGCTGGTCACCGCCAATATCTACAGGATAAAGAGAGGGGACCGGGCGCTGAAATGCCAGGATTACTATGATCCGGACTGCGGAGAGATAGAGATTGCTTTGGACCCCTTGAAAACACCCCAGCAAAACGCCGCCGCCATGTTCAAGGAATACAACAAGCTCAAGACGGCCAGAAGCCATCTCACCGGGCTGATCGCTCAGGGGGAAGCCCAACTGGATTATTTGAACAGCGTTTTGGACATGCTCAGCCTCTCCGAGAGCGAGAAGGACCTCTCCGATATCCGCCGGGAACTGGAGGAGACCGGCTATATACGCCGCCAGTCCGGCGGAAAGCAGAGCCGAGTAAAGGCTCAGGCGCCTCTCCGCTTTGTCACCGACGACGGCTTTGAGGTACTGGCAGGGCGCAGTAATATACAGAATGACCAGCTTACGACCAAGCTCTGCCGCCGCAGCGACTATTGGTTCCACACTCAAAAGGTCCACGGCAGCCATGTGATACTCCGCTGCAATGGCCAGGAGCCCACAGATCTGGCCATTTCCCAGGCAGCAGCTATTGCCGCTTACTACTCCCAGGGTCGGGAGGGGGGCAAGATAGCCGTGGACTACACCATGCTGCGCTATGTGCGTAAGCCCTCAGGGGCCCTGCCCGGCAAGGTGATATATACCGACTATAAGACCCTTATGACTCAGGCGGAGGAGGAGCTGGTGAAGCGCCTGGCTAGGTGAGGTCCATTTTCCGGTAGTCCTGTTTCCCGGGAAAAGCAAGGGGGGCAGATAAATTTAATAAGGATATTTAAAAGCCTGTCCCGGACGGTTTTCGTCCGGGACAGGCTTTTACGGTCAAATCTTGTATTACTCCAGAGACAGGCTCAGGAGAAATACCTGCGTTTCCCGTCGGCAGGAGGCACATAGCCGATAGCCACCTGGGGGTTTATATCTTTGATAAGCTCCAGCAATTTGTCCACGTCCGCCTCCTCATTGAATATGAGGTTGGCAAACTCCTTGTCTCCATGCACCAGGATTAGCCGGTAGTAATAGTAGGCGGGACTGTCGTCCGGCTGACATTCGCTGATGCGGCAGAAGGCCCGGTCTATGTAGTCATAGGGCACATAGTATTTTTTCCCCAGGTCCTTATAATATAGACACAGCCTGCCCAGCCTTACCCTGCCTATGGCCTGGGCGGCCTCATAGTCCTCTATGTGGTCCGGGTCGCTGATGTATTTCTTGTCTACTCCTTTGAATCTGGGTTTGCCGAATCCAAACACGGCCCGTCCACCGCCTTTCTCTTAAAGATACTAAAGGAATACCACTTCTCAGGAAGCTTGTGGGCAAGAAGAGCGCCCAGGCACCCGGCTATAAAGCCTACGATTATTCCACCCAGCACATCGGAAGGGAAGTGGACCACCAGGTATATCCTGGAAATGCCCATAAGTATGGCAAAGATGAAAGCCATCCAGCTGTAGCGCTTGTTGCCGGTGAAGAAGAGAGCCGTCATGGTGGAGAAGGCCGCCGTGGTGTGGCCGGAGGGGAAGCTCTTGTCGCTCTCCATATGTTGGCCCATAATAAGCCACAGCTGATAAAAGATGCTGCTTTCATCCGCATAGGGCCGGGGGCGGGCAATGGCTACCTTTAAAAACAGGTTGGTAAACAGTGCGCCGATGGCCACGCCAAAGAGCATGGCGGTGCCGAAGCGGCGGGTAGGACGAAAGAACATAAGGGCCAGAGACAGCAATACAAGGAATATGCCGTCCTTTCCCAGAAGGGAAATGAATTCGAAAAAGGGTGAACAGAAGCCGCCGGCAACATCGTAAAGCCGGTGAATAAAAAGGGTGACGCCCTGGTCAAACGAGGCAAAGCTGGTGTTCAGCCACTGGGCGGCGGCGGTAATTTCCATAAACTTATCCTCCCTAGCTGTATGGCGGTATTTTATCATAGAGAATAAATGCTTGTCTACAGCTTTTGTATATTTGTCTCTCACAGGCACAAAATACAGTCAGAAACAGAAAGAGGAGGCAAATACATGAAACGTGTTTTTATATCTGTATTCCTGATGGCTATGGTTTTGCTTATGTGCTCCGGCCTGGTCTATCCCGCACTTGCGGCGGGCAGCGCCCCGGTGGCTGAAAATCTTGAGCTGCGTACCTTCAGGAACGTGTCCGTAAGCGGACAGCTCAGCGCCTTTGACCCGGAAAACGACGTGGTAAAATTTGAGATAAGTACCCAGCCTGTGAAGGGCCATATAGAGCTGGCCACCGATGGCAGCTTTGTATACACCCCGAACCAGGACAAGAAGGGCAAGGACTATTTCGGTTACCGGGCTACCGACTCCGAGGGCAACGTCTCTCAGGAGGCCACGGTCATTATCCGCATAGATAAGCAGAAAAAGGACGTGAGCTATTCGGATATGAAAGGCAATGCCGGTGAATATGCGGCGCTGCTCATGAGTGAAGAGGACGTTTTTACCGGGGAGCAGATAGGCGGGGAGTACTGCTTCTATCCCGATAAGGCAGTGAGCCGGGGAGAATTTCTCAGCATGTGCCTGATAGTCTCCGACGAGCCGATAATTTCCGGCGTAATGAATACCGGCTATAGCGACGACGAGGATATCCCTGCGTGGATGAAGCCCTATGTGGCCACCACCGTCATGTGCGGAATGGACAGCATAGACGGGGATACGGATTGCTTCCAGCCTGATGCGCCTATCACAAAAACCGAAGCGGTTCTGATGCTGAACGAAGCGCTGGACCTGAACGATGTGAACTATATCCAGCTGGATGAGACTCTGGCACCGGAGACAGCCCAAGCCTGCGCAAATCTCAGCGCCTCAGGGATAATGGACGATAGCCGGCTTGTAGAGGAGACGCTCAGCAGAGTAGATGCGGCAGAGCTGCTGAGCAAGGCCCTGGAACTTATGAGCCGCCGCTGATAAAATACGCAAGGGAGGGCGCAGGCCCTCCCTTGTTGTTTGGCGGCTCATATCAATCCGTCAAAGTACTTAAATTTAAGCTTTCTGTACCAGGGCAGAGATGCATAGGTCTTATCACGCATAAGCTCCAGCTGTCTCAGGCCGGGCTCCAGCTCCTCAGAGCTGTCAAGTCCTCTGCCAAAAAAGGCTTTTTGAGCAGCCGCCTGGATTTCTTCCGGCATTGCCGCGCCGTAATTACAAATGCGTTTGGCATAACGCCAGATGCCTATGGCGGCCTTATTTTTGCCGGCGGAGATACTACGGCGCCATATGCTGAGTTTTAGCCCGTATCTGAGAAAACAAAAGATAAAAACGGCAAGAATAAGCAACAGTATGATGAGGACCGGACCCGGAGCCCAGGACTCGGCCCTGTCGTCCTTGTCGTCGGGACCATTAAGGCTCTGATTTTCAGGTGAACGTTCGTTTACCTCCGCCTCGTTCTGAGCCTCAGGGCTAGGCTCGGCCGGCTGCTCATCCTGACCTTCCTGCCGGCCGCCCATAGCAGGACCCTCGTAGGAGCCGGGGGTGACCTCCACCGGCAGCCAGCCCAAGGAGTCAATATACACCTCTACCCAGGCGTGAGCGTTTTCGCCTAAGACTTCTGTAGGGACTCCGGCCTCCGCCTCAAAAGCCATGCCGGTTACCATCCTTGCAGGCAGCCCCATGGCCCGGTAAAGAGCAGTCGCCGCAGTTGCAAAGTGGACGCAGTAACCTTCGGTGGCCTGGCTGAGAAAGTATACCGCATAGTCCTCGGAGGGGTAGGGCTGGGTGTTGATATTATAGGGACAGCGGCTGCGCACATAATCGGCCACCAAAGAAATGGTCTCAAAAAGGCTGTTGCCGGAAAGAGAATTTTGAACTGCAAGCTCATTAAGGGCGTTTTTGGTGCTGTCGGGAAGGGACAGATAGTTGGCGTATACGAATTGCCTGTATGAAAGCTCCCTGTCTCTCAATTCTGAAGGCAAAGCCAGGGACGAGTAGTCGGAAGTATAGCTGAAATAACTGACGCTGTATTGGGATTCGCTTCCGCTGATGCCGGCCTCGGTATTATAATCCAGGGTGCAGTAGTAGGGCAGATACATTGTGGAGGGGTCGGCAGCGGCAAGACTAATCTCCATTTCTCCCTGGGTGGAAAGCTGGGAAGCGGCTACGGCTCTGGAGGAAAAAGCAGCTATGCTGTCGCCGGGATACTCCGGAGCTTGGCTCCATCCGGAACCGGTATAGGAGCCGTAAGACTTGCTGCGCAGATAGAAATGTCCGCTATGATCTGAAGTTACATATAATAAAACCTGCTGCAGCGAGGAGGATTCAGGCGTGCTGGAGATATCCAGAGTGTCGCCGCTGATATTGAGCTGCCTGTTTGCCTGAGAAATAGGGTCACCGCTGGAAGACGGTTCGGGTAAACGAGCGTTTACCACGGAGCCGCCTACATCATCCCTGAGAGATGAGGTGAGCTCCTGGGTGAAATTCTGGGCAAGTTCCACAAGGCTGAGCTTCTGCTGCTCATAATCATAGTTGTCCGGGTTTTTAAACAGCAGCACCAAACTTAGAAGCAGGGCCACGGGCAGGACCAGCAGCAGGAAGCTTTTGCCTGTGTTGCCCTCCGGGGCGTTAATGCGGCCTGTGGACAGCAGCAGAAAGACGAAAGCGCAGAGACAGAGCATGACCCAGCCCGGCATCTCGCCGTAGACCAGGAGGCATAGAAAGATTATGGGGAGGCTTATAAGCAGGGGCAGGAATACACGGTCCTCGCGGGAGTTGAGCGTCAGCCCCATAAGGGCGGAGAGTATGAAACCTATGAACAGCATTGCCTCCGTATGGCTCAGCTCCGCCCCGCTGTAAACATAGCCGGAGGAGACGAAGCGGTTATAATAGGCCACCGCCATTCTGTTGGCTATATCTTCAAATTGGGCCGACAAGACCTCGCTTCGCCCCTGGAAAAAGACTATTGCCAAGACCATACATATCAGTATACCCGGCAGGCTGAAACGCCAGAAGCTGAACATGAGCCAGCAAAAGAGCACGGCCACAATCAGGAAGATAGGCAGGCGTTGGTCGGCGGAAAGGGAGAAGCTGTGCATGACAAGATGAACCAGGGGGATCACTGCCATGAGCATAAGCAGCAGGGTGGAAAGTCGGTTAAGAAATTTGTTCAATGCCAGCGCACCTCCCCGTTCTCTATATCGAAAATACGGCCGTAGCTGCCGCTGAGAGAGGGGCATTTGGCTCTTGGCAGGGCCAGAAGCTGGAGCATAGCCCGGCGGCAGTCCGTCTCGTTGCTCACTAGGGCGGAGGCGCTGCCAAAGTAAATGACGTGTTCTATATTCCAACTGCAAAGGCGCAGGGATAGCCAGTACAGGTGAGACAGGTCCAGCTCGCCCGTGGTATGCAGCAGCACGGCGGTGCTGCTCTCCACCGGCTCCATTGGCTCCCGAACTATAAGCTCGTCGGTCTTGGTGCTGAGCTTCCAATGTATGGAGTTGATGTTGTCGCCGGGACGATACTGCCGCAGCTCATGCTCCTCGGAGTAACCGCCTCCGGGCTTCGGCCTGAAGTTCTGGCTCACCGGAGGCAGAGATTCAAGGCTTGCCATATTCTCCGGAGCCTTGGGACGGGGCATAACGGCGCATTTGGCCTGCCATTGCCTTTTGGGCCGCAGCCGCAGCAGACCCATATAGCTGCTGAGCTGTTCATCCTCCAGGGAACACAGCAGCGTACCGCTGGAGGAGGTGGGCATGCTGAGCATACTCTCGCTGTCGTCCAGCAGCCCATAGCGCAGAGGAAAGCTGCTGCTCTCTCCGGTGAAGAGGTTGACAATCCTGACTGTAAAGCTGCAATAACGGAGAGGGAGGAGACGGCGGTTGGAGAATTTGATGACAAGCTCCGCTCTGTCACCCTGATTTACCATTTCCGGCACGCGGCAGCTTATTCTAAAGGAGAGCATGGAGGGAAGGGAAATAAGCGTGAGGGCGGGGGGCAGCAAAATAACCGCCCAAAGCAGATATCCGCCGAACCAGCCCACATAGCTCAAACTGAAAAGGTAGGCCAGGGCGCAAAGAAAAAGATATAGAAAGAAATTGGAAGTGAGCATAGTTATCTGATTTCCGGAGAGCGCACTGAGGAGAAGAGCTCTTCCACAATGGAGCGCTGCTTTTTAAAGGAGAGATTGTCGCTGGCCCATATGAGTCGGTGCTGGATGGCGTCGGCAAAGACAAAGCGGATATCCGAAGGCACCACATAGTCCCGGCCCTGTATCCAGGCTGCGGCTTTGGCCAAGGCTGTAAGGGACAGGGCGGCCCTGGGGCTGGCGCCCTGGAGGATTCTGGAGTCGCTGCGGGTGACGGTGCAGAGCTTGACGATGTAGTCGATGAGACTGTCCTTTATATATACATGCTCCGCCTCGGCACAGATGCCGATAAGCTCCTGACGGCTGACCACCTGCTGCACCTGCTCCAGGCTGATGCCCTGCTGCTTGCGGCGTATCATCTCCGCCTCTGCCTCCGGATCGGGATAGCCCATGCTGAGACGTATCATGAACCTGTCCAGCTGGGAGTCCGGGAGCATCTGGGTGCCCTTGGCTCCAATGGGGTTTTGCGTAGCAATGACCATAAAGGGCTGGGGCACCGGGTAGGTGACGTTATCCACCGTAACCTCGCCCTCTTCCATGGCCTGCAGGAGGGCGGACTGAGTGCGGCTGGTGGCCCGGTTCAACTCATCGGCCAGGAACAGATTACAGAGTATGGCGCCCCGCTGGTAGTTCATTTTTCCGGTGTTCTTATCATATATGGAGTAGCCGGTAATGTCCGAGGGCAGCACGTCCGGGGTAAACTGCACCCGGTTGTAGTCCAGACCCAGGGCACGTGAAAAAGCCAGAGCCATGGTGGTCTTGCCCACGCCGGGTATATCTTCCATGAGTATATGGCCGCGGGCCAGGATGGCCAGAAGCATTTTTATAATTACCTCGTCCTTACCGACAATAACCTTGCCCACCTCATATACTATCTGTTTTGCGCTGCCTATGGAATTGATTGTCTTCATATTCTTCTCCGTTATTTCGTGATTGTTCCAATTATATCATGGCCGCAAGACAGCTTCAAGCGGCGAATTCCTTAATAAAAACTTCACCAGCGACCAATGTATTGTGATAAAATGATATACGTGGTATAATACTTCTTCAGGAAAAAAGTAAAGGATGCCTCCAGGCAGCTAATAGGAGAGCTTTATGGATTCTTTCAAGTTAGTTTCACAGTACCGGCCCACGGGAGATCAGCCGGAGGCTATCGACGCCCTGGTCTCAGGAATAGAAAACGGCATAGACGAACAGGTGCTGCTGGGGGTCACCGGTTCCGGAAAAACATTCACTATGGCCAATGTCATAGCTCGGCTTAACAGACCAACATTGGTGCTGGCCCATAACAAGACCCTGGCTGCCCAGCTGTGCAGCGAGTTTCGGGAGTTCTTCCCGGAAAACGCCGTGGAGTATTTTGTCTCCTATTACGACTATTATCAGCCGGAAGCCTATATAGCCCATACCGACACATTTATAGAAAAGGACTGTTCCATCAACGACGAGATAGAGCGGCTGCGCCACAGCGCTACATCCAGCCTCTTTGAGAGAAGAGACGTAATAGTTGTGGCTTCTGTTTCATGCATTTACGGTTTGGGAGACCCCATCGACTATGCAAACATGGTAATTTCTCTGCGACCTGGCCAGATCAGGGACTTCGACCAGCTGCTGAGAAAACTGCTGGAGATACGCTATGAGCGCAATGATATAGCCTTTGAGCGCAATATGTTTCGGGTCCGGGGGGACACGGTAGAGATTTTCCCCGCCTACTCCAACGACAAGGCAATAAGGGTGGAATTTTTCGGTGACGAGATAGACCGTATAAGTGAAATTAACGTGGTTACGGGGGAACCCACCCGATACCTCAGCCACGCCGCCATATATCCTGCCAGCCACTATGTCACCACCAAGGAAAAGATGGCCGCCGCAATAGAACGTATCCGCCAGGAATGTGACGAGAGAGTAAAATATTTCCAGGACAATAACCGACTTATTGAGGCCCAGCGCATAAAGCAGCGCACGGACTACGATATAGAGATGATGCAGGAGCTGGGCTACTGCACCGGTATAGAAAACTATTCCAGAGTAATTTCCGACCGAGCGCCGGGGAGCCCGCCCATGACATTGCTGGACTATTTTCCCAAGGACTTCCTGCTATTTGTGGACGAGAGTCATGTGACCTTGCCCCAGGTGCGGGCCATGTACCGGGGAGACAGGGCCAGAAAAGAGTCTCTGGTGGAATACGGATTTCGTCTGCCCTCTGCCTTTGACAACAGGCCGCTGAAGTTTGAGGAATTCACTGAGCGTATTCACCAGCGGGTGTATGTCTCCGCCACTCCTGGGGACTATGAGCGGGAGCGGGCCGGCCAGATTGTGGAGCAGATAATCCGCCCCACGGGCCTGCTGGACCCGGAGATCTTCGTGCGCCCTGTGGAGGGCCAAATAGACGACCTCATCGGAGAGATAAACGCACGTATTGCCAAGGGTCAGCGCAGCCTGGTTACCACTCTCACCAAGAAAATGGCGGAGGACCTCACCGACTACCTGTCCAACTCCGGCATACGCTGCCGCTACATGCACCACGACATAGGCACCATAGAGCGTATGGAGATAATCCGGGACCTGCGCCTGGGCGAGTTCGATGTGCTGGTTGGTATAAACCTTTTGCGTGAGGGCCTGGATATTCCGGAGGTGGGCCTGGTGGCTATTCTGGATGCGGACAAGGAGGGCTTTTTTATTTTTTTGACCAGCCTGATCCAGACAGTTGGCCGGGCTGCCAGAAATGCAGAGAGCCAGGTCATAATGTACGCCGATACTATAACGCCCTCCATGAGAGCCTGCATCAACGAGACTGCCCGACGCCGGGAGAAGCAGATGGCCTATAACCAGGCCCACGGCATCGTGCCCAAAACCATAGTCAAGAGCGTCAGAGATCTCATTGAGATATCCACGGACACCAAGCCCGCCGTCCGCCGGGGCGACGGCACCAAGCTCACCGAGCGGGAGCGGAAAGAGCTTATTGCCAGCCTGGAGGACAAGATGCGTAAGGCGGCGAAGATGCTGGAATATGAGATTGCGGCCCAGCTTCGGGACGAGATAATCCGCCTGCGGGGAGAGAAGTGAGGTTAAAGTCAAATGAAGCTAATGATATTGGACGGCAACAGCATAGTGAATCGGGCCTATTACGGCGTCCGCCCTCTCAACGCCCCGGACGGCAGACCAACCAATGCCGTTTACGGTTTCCTGGCTATACTTCAGAAGCTGCTGGATGAGCAAAAGCCGGAGGCTGTATGCGTCAGCTTTGACCTGAAAGCCCCCACCTTCCGCCACAAGGAGTACGAGGGCTATAAGGCTCAGCGCAAGGCCATGCCTGAGGAGCTGGCGGTGCAGATACCCATGCTGAAGGAGACTCTGGACGCAATGGGAATACGCCGCTATGAGCTGGAGGGTTATGAGGCGGACGATATCCTGGGCACCGCCGCTTCCGTCTGTGAGAGAGCGGGCTGGGACTGCGTCATCGTAACAGGGGACAAGGACAGCCTGCAGCTCATAAGTGATCGGACCAGCGTCTGCAACGTGAAGACCCGCATGGGCCAGACTGAGACCATAGTATATACGCCGGAGCGATTCCGGGAGGAATACGGCTTTGAGCCCAAGCTGATGGTGGACCTGAAAGCCCTGATGGGGGACAGCTCTGACAACATTCCAGGCGTCCCCGGCGTGGGGGAGAAGACCGCCATGGCTCTGGTGCAGAACTACGGGACTATAGAGAATATATATGATAATTTGGACAGCCTGGATGTAAAGGACGGCGTAAAAAAGAAACTTATCCAGGGCAAGGACAGCGCAGAAAAATCCTATTGGCTGGCCACCATAGTCCGGGATATTCCTCTGAAATTCAAACCGGAGGAGAACCTTTGGAACAGGGATTATACCCCCGAGCTCTATGGAGTATTCAAGGGCCTGGGCTTCAATAAGTTTATAGAGAAGTGGGGCCTGGAGCCAGGCGGAAGCATAGGGGCCGTCGCTCAGGATACAAAGGGCCTGGGGCGCTGCGCCCTTATGACGGCGGAGGAAACGGAGACTCTTATCACTGCCGTGAAGTCCGCCCCCTGGGTGGCGGTGTACAGTCTTGAGGGGCTGGATAGTCTGGAGATATGCGACGGGGAAAAGGTGTACGAGGCGGCCTGGAGCCGCTGCGGGGAAAATTACGACCGGCTGCTGAAGACGGTCTTTTCCCCGGAGGTGAAAAAGGCGGGCCACAACGTGAAGGATCTTATGGGTCTGCTTATGAAGGAGGGCCTCCCTGCCGAGGGCTTCGTGTTTGACACGGCCCTGGCGGCCTACCTGCTGGAAGCTACGGAGAGCGACTATGCCCCGGAGCGCATAAGCGTGAGATATACCGGCCGAGAGCTGAGAGGCGCCGAGGCAGTCTCCGCCTTGTATCCGGTATTGGATGCCAATATGAAGGAACTTGGCATGGAGGAACTCTATTACAAAATAGAACTGCCTTTGTGCCGGGTGCTCGCCGAGATGGAGAAGTCCGGTTTCTATGTGGACAGGCAGGCCCTCTACGACTTTGGAGAGAGCCTAAACGCCGGGATAAACTCCCTGCATGAGAGCATATGGGGGCATGCGGGCCATCAGTTTAATATCAACTCCCCAAAGCAGCTGGGCGCCGTGCTCTTTGATGAGCTGATGCTGCCCTACGGGAAAAAGACTAAGACCGGCTGGAGCACCAATGCGGACGTGCTGGAGAAGCTTCAGGACAAGCACCCCATCGTTAAGGAGGTCCTGGACTACCGCATGCTCACCAAGCTGAAATCCACCTATGCCGAGGGACTTTTGAAAGTGATAAGCGAAGACGGCCGCATACACACCAGCTTCCAGATGACGGTGACGGCTACAGGCCGCCTGTCCTCCACGGAGCCCAACCTCCAGAATATTCCGGTGAGGAAAGAGCTGGGGGCCCAGATACGGAAGATGTTCGTGGCGGCTCCGGGGATGATGCTGGTGGATGCGGACTACAGCCAGATAGAGCTGCGGCTCCTGGCCCATATTTCCGGAGACGAGAACATGAAGGAAGCTTTTCTCAGCGGGGAAGACTTTCATACCGTTACGGCTTCCAAGGTCTTCGGCGTGCCTGTGGAGCAGGTGACGCCCACCCTGAGGAGCCGGGCCAAGGCGGTGAACTTCGGCATAGTCTACGGCATTTCCGCCTTCTCCCTGGCCCAGGATATAGGGGTATACACCAACGAGGCCAAGGCATATATGGACGCCTATCTGGAGAGGTATCACGGCGTTAGGGACTATATGAAGAGCATAGTGGAGAGCGCCAGGAAAAAGGGCTATGTATCCACGATTTATGGCCGTCGGCGCTACCTGCCGGAGCTGAAAAGCTCCAACTTTAATATGCGTAGCTTCGGGGAGCGGGTGGCCCTGAACATGCCTGTGCAGGGCACGGCGGCGGACATTATAAAGCTGGCCATGGTGAACGTACACCGGCGCCTGAAAGAGTCGGGGCTTAAAGCCCGCCTGATACTCCAGGTCCACGATGAACTTATCGTAGAGTGCCCCGGAGATGAGGCGGAGCAGGTGCGGGACATCCTGACCGAGGAGATGGAGAACGCCGCTCATCTCAGCGTCCCTCTGGTGGCTGAGGCCCATATAGGTCACAGCTGGGCCGAGGCCCATTGATATGGCCCGGCGCATAGAAGATGTCCGGGAGCAGGAGTTGGAGCAGATTGAGAAAATTGAAAAAGCCTGCTTCTCCCTGCCCTGGACTGTGGAACAGCTCAGAAGTCAGCTGAAGGACTCGCAGCACGAGTTCATAGCCGCCAAGGACGATGAGGGCCGGGTGCTGGGCTATGTGGGCATGATGTACGTGCTGGACGAGGGCTATATATCCAACGTGGCCGTGGCCCCTGAAGCCAGGCGACAGGGTATATCCGACGAACTTATAGGGGAGCTTATGCGGCGTTCCAGGTTCCTGGGGCTGGCTTTCGTGACTCTTGAAGTGCGCTGCGGCAACGCCGCCGCCATAGCTCTCTATAAAAAACATGGCTTCGTCCCCGTGGGAAGAAGAAAGAACTACTATGATTTTCCCAGGGAAGATGCTATACTAATGACACATTTTTTGAAATGAGGCGCAGCTTTTGAAAATACTTGCTTTTGAATCCACCTGTGACGAGACAGCCGTGGCAGTAGTAGAGGACGGCAGAAAGATACTCACCGACCAGATTTTTTCCCAGGCCCAGCTCCATGCCGTGTATGGCGGCGTGGTGCCGGAGATAGCCTCACGCTGCCATGTGGAGTCCATATCTATTTTAAGCCAACGGGCTATAGAGGCCGCTGGCATAAGCCGGAGGGACATTGATGCCGTGGCCGTCTCCTATGCGCCGGGGCTTATCGGGGCGGTGCTTGTGGGCGTGAACTTTGCCAAGGCCTGCGCTTTGGCCCTCGGCGTCCCTCTTATACCAGTGCATCATATTCGGGGGCACATAGCCGCAAACTACCTGGCCTATCCCGAACTGGAGCCGCCCTTCCTCTGCCTTGCAATATCAGGGGGCAATACCATGCTGGTGGATGTGCGCAGCTATACTGACATGGAGATAATCGGCAGCACCAGAGACGATGCGGCGGGAGAGTGTTTTGACAAGACCGCCAGAGTTTTGGGCCTGCCTTACCCCGGCGGCAAACCCATCGATGAACTTTCCCAGGGCGGGGATGACAGGCTGTATCATTTCCCCATTTCCCACGTGGAGGGCAATCCCTATGATATGAGCTTCTCCGGGCTGAAGACTGCGGTTATCAACCTGGTTCATAATGCTCAGCAAAAGGGTGAGGAGCTGGACAGAAAGGGCCTTGCCGCCTCCTTTACCAAGGCCGTCAGCGACAGCCTGGTGCCTCGCACAATGATGGCGGCGGAGAATCTGGGCTACAAAAAGATTGTTGTGGCCGGAGGCGTGGCCGCCAACTCCAGGATAAGGGCGGATTTTACCGCTGCAGCAAAGGAAAAGGGCTGTGAGCTGTTTATACCGCCTCTCAGACTTTGCGGGGACAACGGGGCCATGATAGGAGCCCAAGCCTATTACGAATACTTGGCCGGAGTTACTGCCGGAAGCGAACTTAACGCCTACGCTACCATGGATATATAAAAAATAGAGGACAGGGGATAGCCGCATGGGTGTTCACGACGGGCACAGAGATAGATTGAAAAGCAGATTTATTGAGCACGGGCTGGACAGCTTTAACGAACTCAATGCGCTGGAGCTGCTGCTTTTCTATGCCATTCCCCGGAAAGACACCAATGTTATGGCCCATGAGCTGCTGGACAGATTTGGCGGCCTCAGCGGAGTTTTTGACGCAAGCTTGCGGGAACTGACGGAGGTACCCGGGATAGGTGAAAATGCGGCGCTTCTGATAAAACTGGTTCCCCAGATGATGAAAAAATGCCAGCTGTCCAGGGTGAATGATATCAGGGTATTTCGCAACGCCTCTGATCTTGGACGCTTCCTCGTGCCCCGCTTTATGGACGAGCGCGACGAGCTGGCTCTGCTGCTGTGCCTGGACAGTAGAAGATGCCTTATCTGCTGTGAGATACTGAACCGGGGAGTGGTGAACGCCGTGGACATCACGGTAAGGCGCATGGTGGAGATAGCCCTTAAAAACAAAGCGGCTTCCCTTGTGCTGTCCCACAACCATCCGGAGGGAGTGGCCCTGCCTTCAAGGGAGGACGAGTCATTTACCCGCAAGGCCGGGGAGGCCCTGCGCCTCATGGGTCTGGAGCTGGTGGATCATATTATCATAGCCGGAGACCGCTATTTCTCCATGAGAGAAAGCGGCCTGTTCGGAAGGTTTTAATTTGGTATTATGTAAACAATTACTTATCACCAATTTGTAATTTTTAATTCCCCGTATTCGACAGGATATTTTAATTTATTCTGCAAATAGACTGCTTTTGGAGAAACCGGCATGTTGAAAACCATGTTGGAAATGTTGATAACTATTTGCAGAATAATTATTTAACCATGTTATGTAACTTATTGAAACCCCTGTAATCAATATGGCATAAGTTTCAACCGGCTGTTAAAAACGGGCAAAAGCGCAACTATTGACCCGCTTGAAATGCCTCGGCAATATTCTCGCAGATTTCAATATATTTCTAAAATATACTTGATGTTATATTTAATGGGACGCTTTCCTTTGTGTTGACTTAAACGCTCATTTATGCTAGAATACCTTGCGCTGAATCTTTGACTTGTTATATTTATGCTGGTATAGCTCAGTCGGTAGAGCACTTCACTCGTAATGAAGGGGTCGTGTGTTCGAGTCACATTACCAGCTCCATGGACCGGTAGGTTCCTCAGGGAACTTGCCGGTCTTTTTTTAATAAATAATATGGTATATTTTTCGCTTTTGTGATATTATTAAAAGCCGCAGTGTAAAAGCTCGTATGCATATATCTATAGGCTGTGAACAGCTGCCGTGCCACAAAGAGGCGCTTTCCTGGGGAGCGGCGCCAGTATCACAGAAATATAGATAAGCTCAAAGCGTCTTGAGCAGGGCTGTGCATGGGCGCCATAACATCAGAAAGCTCAGGTAATATCGAAATGTATTCAAAGATCAATGAGGAGCAGGAGGACGTATTTAAGAAGCTTCCCGTTCCAAAAGCCCTTTTGAAGATGATTTTGCCGGCGGTGGCCAGCCAGCTCATTGTGCTCATATACAATATGGCTGACACTTTTTTGTGGGACAGACCGATAATCCATATATGGTGGCAGGCACCTCCCTAATTTTGCCGCTGTTTAATATAACTCTGTGTTTGGCGGGCCTTGCAGGTATAGGCGGAGGCTCTATGATCTCCAGGCTGCTAGGCCAGGAAAAAGAAGCTGAGGCCGGAAAGGTCAGCGCCTTCTCTCTGTACCTGGCCCTTTGCATATCAGCTCTCTTTGCCCTGATAATGGGGCTCTTTATGGAGCCTATATTGCTTTTGCTGGGGGCGGGAGAAAATACCTACCAGTATGCAAGTCAGTATGCAACTTGCGTAATCGTCATTGGCGGGATACCGACTGTGCTGTCAAATGTACTCTCAAATCTCATACGCAGCATCGGACGTTCCAGGGAGGCCAGTACAGGTATAATTCTGGGTGGACTACTAAACATTGCTTTGGACCCCTGTTTATGTTCGTACTTATGCCGGAAGGCTGCGAGGTTCTCGGAGCAGGTATTGCCACCTGCCTGTCAAATTGCGTTGCTCTTCTGTTTTTCATCACGGTGATTATAAGAATGGGTCGGGGTTCGGTGATAAGTTTTTCCCTTGCCCACGGTCTGCCCCGGCGTTCCAGCGTGCTCTCTGTATTTGGAGTTGGTATTCCCTCTGCCATTGCAACATTTCTCTTTGACATGGACTATGTTATTATTGATAGGCTGATGGTCTCATACAATGACCTGGCCCTGGCCGCAGTGGGGATAGTGCTGAAGGTAGAGCGTTTCCCGTTGAATGTGGGCCTAGGTATATGCCAAGGCATGATGCCTCTGGTGGCTTATAACTATTCTTCCGGGGACCGGAAGCGAATGAACGATACTGTGAGCCTGTCCAGGAACCTGGGACTGGCAGTGGCGGCGGTGAGCATATTGCTCTATGAGCTCTTTGCTCCGGAATTTTCAAGACTTTTTATTTCCGAGGCGAAAACCGTGGCTTTGGCTTCCCAATTTCTGCGCATACGGGTACTGGCCACGCCTCTGATGTTTTTAAGCTTCTTTACTGTATACCTGTTTCAGGCTTTCGGCAAAGGGCATATATCCCTATTTCTGGGGGTCACCCGTTGGCTGGTATTCAACATACCAATGCTTTTCCTGCTCAACAGTATTTTTGGCATGTTCGGCTTGGTGTGGTCTCAGGTTACGGCAGACAGTCTTACTGTCATCATGTCGTTTTACGTGTACAAAAGGTACCGGCCTTCTCTTGAGCCTCTGCCCAGGGAATGACACAAAAAATTTGCTTAATGTTTATACATTCTTCGGCAAAAGACTTTACTATTGCTGAGTATCTGTGCTATAATTACTCAAAATTACAGCAGGAGAGGTGAGGATAGGATGGCTTCATCAACAAAGAGAGCCCTTGCGGATGCGTTAAAGCAAATGATGGAGGTCAAGCCGATAGCAAAGATAACCGTCAAGGATCTGGTGGAGATATGCAATGTAAACAGGCAGACCTTTTATTATCATTTCGATGATGTGTATGACCTGCTGGAGTGGGTGTTCGAGGAGGATGCCAATCGTGTCCTGCCAAAGGAAGTGCTGTATGAACGCTGGCAAGAGGACGTTATGGTCTTTTTCCAGTACCTTTACGATAACTCCAGCTTTGCCCTGAATATATACAACTCAGGCAGCAGACTGTACATGCTGCGGTTTCTGAAGGGCCGCCTGGAAAGCTGCATTAGAAGCTTTGCGGATATCGTCTCCGAGGGAATGAATATAGACAAGCAGGACTATGATTTTGTGATCGAGTTCTACTCCAACGGAATAATCGGCCTCATCTCCCAATGGATGGATATGAACATGCAGACGCCCAAGGTCATTACTCAGGAGCGGCTTATAAAAATGCTGGAAGGCAGCGTGGAGAATATGCTCTCCCGTTTCCAGAACCCGGTGAACTGAATATATTTCATCCGGAATATTGCCGGGCGGAAAAGGCGGCTAGCAGCCCCTGTTTCCGCCCGGCTTTTTTCAGACGGCGCAGATAGCTAAAGCAGATATTTTTAGCTGTTGAAAGACGGGGAAAATAAGGTTATAATAAAGTGTTAGAACTCTCTGAGGGAGGAGCTAAAATGGCAGAACAAAAAACGAATGTGATGCGTTTTCTGGCGCAGAAAAAGATAAAATATACAGCCCATGAGTATGCCCACGGCGATGAGGCCGTTGATGGAGTGACGGCGGCCGAGCGCATAGGCATACCTGTGGAAAAGGTGTTCAAGACTCTGGTCACCAGGGGAGCCAGCAAGAGCATATATGTTTTTGTAATTCCTGTGGCAAAGGAACTGGAGCTTAAAAAAGCGGCCAGGGCGGTGGGGGAGAAGTCCATCGCCATGACACATGTCAGCGAGCTGCTGGGCCTTACGGGCTATGTTCGGGGCGGCTGCTCCCCGGTAGGCATGAAGAAGCTATATCCTACGGTACTGCATTTGTCCGCCGAGGAGCTGGATACAATGGTTGTCAGCGCCGGTAAGATAGGCTTTCAGGTGGAGCTTGCTCCAGAGGAATTGATAAAACTTACCGGGGGAAAATTTGCGGATGTAGTTGCCGAGGGTTGAGTATGCAGGATAAAATTTATATTAAAGGCGCCAGGGAAAATAATCTGAAAAATATTGACCTGGAAATACCCAGGGACAAGCTGGTAGTCATCACGGGGCTTTCCGGCAGCGGCAAATCCTCCTTGGCCTTTGACACCATATACGCCGAGGGCCAGCGCCGTTATGTGGAGAGCCTCAGCTCATATGCCCGGATGTTCCTGGGCCAGATGGACAAGCCGGATGTAGACTATATAGACGGCCTCTCCCCGGCCATATCCATCGACCAGAAGACTACTTCAAAAAATCCCCGGTCCACAGTGGGCACCGTCACCGAGATATACGACTATCTCCGCCTGCTCTGGGCCAGGGTTGGCGTGCCACACTGCCCCAAGTGCGGCAAGGAGATACGGCGCCAGACCATAGACCAGATAGTGGACCGGATAATGGAGCTGCCTCAGGGCACCAGGATACAGGTGCTGTCTCCCGTGGTCCGCTCCCGGAAGGGAGAACATGCCAAAGTCTTTGAGGATGCAAAGAAGGCGGGCTATGTCCGAGTCAGGGTAGACGGTATCGCCTATGAGCTATCGGAAGAGATAAAGCTGGAAAAAAACAAAAAACACAATATTGAAATCGTGGTGGACAGGTTGGTGATAAAGCCGGACCTCACCCGCCGCCTCACCGACTCTGCGGAGACGGCCATGTCCCTCTCCGGCGGTATTTTGTATATTGACCTTGTGTCCAGCGGGGAGATGCTAAGCTTCTCCCAGAACTACGCCTGCGACGATTGCGGCATATCCCTGGAGGAGTTGGAGCCCCGGCTCTTCTCATTCAATAATCCCCACGGGGCCTGCCCGACCTGTACGGGCCTGGGGGTGCAGCTGCTGGTGGACCCGGAGCTTATCATGCCAAACCCGGAGCTGAGCATAGCCGAGGGCGCTATAGTAGCCTCAGGCTGGAACAATATCAAGGGAGATACCATCTCCCGTATGTATTTTGATGCGCTGGCAAAACGATATCACTTTAAGCTCACTGAGCCAATAAACAACCTGCCCAAAGAGGCTGTGGATGCCATACTCTACGGCACCAAGGGCGAGCCGCTGCAGCTGCGGTATGAGCGCAGCGAGGGCTACGGGGTCATACGCCGGGAGTTTGAGGGCATAGTCAACAACCTGGAGCGTCGCTACAGAGAGACCCAGAGCCCCGCTATGAGAGCGGATATAGAGGAGTGCATGTCAGAGACGCCCTGCCCGGACTGCGGCGGCATGCGCCTTAAGAAGACCGCCTTGGCCGTTACCGTGGGGGGGATGAATATTGCCGACTTCTGCTCCCTGTCGGTGTTTAAGGCCCTGGAATTTATAGATTCCCTCCGTCTCAGCGAGAAGGAACAGATAATAGCTGAGCGCATAGTGAAAGAGATAAAGGCAAGACTGGGCTTTCTCACCAGCGTGGGGCTGGGATATCTGTCCCTGGCCCGCTCCGCCGCCACTCTATCCGGCGGCGAAAGCCAGCGTATACGCCTGGCCACTCAGATTGGCTCCAGCCTTATGGGAGTGCTGTATATTCTGGATGAGCCCAGCATAGGGCTGCACCAGCGAGATAACGAGAAACTGCTGAATACCCTGAAGCAGCTGAGAGACCTGGGCAATACCCTTATCGTGGTGGAGCATGATGAGGACACCATACGCTCCGCAGACTATGTGGTGGACATTGGACCCGGAGCCGGAGTCAACGGGGGAGAGGTGGTCTGCGCTGGCAGCGTGGAGGACATCTGCGCCTGCCCAAAGTCCATCACCGGACAGTACCTCAGCGGCAGGATGAAGATCCCCGTACCGGAAAAGCGCCGGCCCGGAAACGGGAAGTCCATTAGAATATGCGGGGCAAGAGAGAACAACCTGAAAAATATAGACGTGGATATCCCTCTGGGTAAGCTGATATGTGTCACCGGAGTCTCTGGAAGCGGCAAATCCTCCCTGATAAACGAGATATTTTATAAAACCTTGGCGGCGGAGAAGAACCGGGTTAAGGTGAGGCCGGGCAAGTGCGACTGTCTAAAGGGTCTGGAATATGTGGACAAGGTCATAGCTCTGGACCAGAGCCCCATTGGCCGCACCCCCCGCTCCAACCCCGCCACTTATACCGGGGTATTCAACGATATAAGGAACCTCTTTGCCTCTACCCAGGATGCAAGGCTTAGAGGATATAACCAGGGCCGCTTCTCCTTCAACGTGAAGGGCGGACGCTGCGAAGCCTGCTGCGGAGACGGCCTGCTGAAAGTGGAGATGCACTTTTTGCCGGACGTGTACGTGCCCTGCGAGGTCTGCGGCGGCAAGCGCTATAACCGGGAGACCCTGGAAGTGAAGTACAAGGGCAAGAGCATAGCCGACGTGTTGGACATGACGGTGGAAGAGGCATGCAGCTTTTTTGAAAATCAGCCGAGGATATACGGCAAGATAAAGACTCTGTACGAGGTGGGTCTGGGCTATGTCAGGCTGGGCCAGTCCAGCACAACCCTCTCCGGAGGGGAGGCTCAGAGAGTGAAGCTGGCCACGGAACTTTCAAAAAAGAGCACCGGCTCCACGGTATACGTGTTGGACGAGCCCACCACAGGACTGCATGTGGCGGACGTCCACAGGCTTATAAATATTCTGGACAAGTTTGCGGATGCCGGGAACACCGTGGTGGTGATAGAGCATAACCTGGATGTTATAAAGGTGGCCGACCACATAATCGACCTGGGTCCCGAGGGGGGCGACGGGGGCGGCCGGCTGGTGTTTGCCGGTACCCCGGAAGACTGTGCAAAATGCTCTGACAGCTTCACCGGACAATTCCTCAAGCCTCTGCTCCGGTGACAGGATACGGGCCAAAGCCATAATATATGTGGGGAGGTGCCCGTGATGTACAGAGCGTTTGCCCTTATGGCGGCGGTGATAATCTGCCTGCTGCTGATGTATCTGGCAGTTCGAAGCATGCCGCTGAGAGTCAGGCTGGGCAGGAACAGCCGCTGCTCCATACTTCTTGCAGTGAGGGGAAGGGAGCCCAGACTGGAAGAGAGCGTAATGGGGCTGCTTTCTTTTCTCAGAAGCAGCAGACTATACGGAGAGATTATAATTCAGGGCAGCTTGCTGGACGGGGATACCAGAGAGACGGCAAAGGCCCTTGCAGAGAGCTATGGCTGCGTGACATTTTATGAAGACGGAGAAGCCTATGGACCAGGAAAACGAACTGCTGGAAATATCAGGAACTGTAGAAAACACCATATTTAAGAATGAAGAAAACGGCTATACCGTTTTGCGCTTGAAGAGCGACAGCGACGAAATGCTCACCGTGGTGGGCTGTTTTCCCTATGCTGCCCCCGGGGAATCCATGATAGTCAGCGGCCAATGGACCAACCACAGTGTCCATGGCCGCCAGTTCAAAGCGGAGTTTACCCAGCGGCTGCTGCCCACAACTGCGGAATCCATCTATCGTTTCCTGGCCGGGGGCTCGGTAAAGGGCGTGGGTCCGGCCACCGCCTCTCTGATTGTGAGCCGCTTTGGAGACAAGACTTTGGACGTCATGCTCAATTCCTGGCAGCAGCTGGCGGAGATACGTGGTATAAGCCAGGCTAAGGCCCAGCAGATACATAAGAGCTTCCAGAGCCAGGCGGGGATACGCATGCTCATGGAGTTTATGTGCTCCTATGGCCTCAGCCCCATCCTGGCCATGCGCATGTACAAGTATTACGGGGATCAGGCCATGAGCTACCTCAGAGGAAATCCATACATAATATGCAAAGACATAATAGGCGCAAGTTTTGCCGAGGCCGATGCCATGGCTCTGCAGCTGGGTATAGCTGAACACAGCAAGGACCGTATAGAAGCTGCGATATTCTATGTTATGGGACAGAACGCCGATAACGGTCATTGCTTTGTCCCCCGTGAAAAACTTGTGGAAGTTACTGCCAATGTGATCGATGTGGAGTATGAGAGCGTTGAGGACTGCATAAATGAGCTCATACTACTGGGGAAGCTTGAATTTGAATATATAGCCGACCGCAACGCCTGCTATCTCCCGGAACTCTATGAAGATGAAAACTATCTGGCCCGGCGCTTTGCGGACATGAGCGGAAGACGCATGAACGACAGGGCGGATGTAGATAGGCTGCTGAGTGTGCTGGAGCGCAACCAGGGGATAAAGTACGCTGATATGCAGAGGAAGGCCCTGGAACTGGCTGCGAAGAATCAGTTTCTGGCGATAACCGGCGGACCTGGCACAGGCAAGACTACCTGTATCCGGGCTATTCTGGCCCTCTATGAACAGCTGGGTTTAAAAACGCTGCTCACCGCACCCACGGGCCGGGCTGCAAAACGCATGACCGAGCTTACGGGCAAAGAGGCTTCCACCATACACCGCTTGCTGGGAGCCAAGTTCAGCGAGGATGTCAACCGTGTGATCAACCGTGTGATATTTACCAAAAATGAGAGCGAGCTGCTGGATTGCGACGCAGTGATCCTGGACGAAAGCTCGATGGTGGATATAGGCCTGATGGACGCTCTGGTTCGTGCGCTGCCTCCCCAGGCCAGGCTGGTCATGGTGGGAGACGTGGATCAGCTGCCCCCGGTAGGGCCTGGGAACGTGTTTTCCGCATTGCTGAGGAGCGAGGTCATGCCGGTGGTACGGCTTACGGAAATATTCCGCCAGACCGAGAATAGCCGGATAATATATAATGCCCATATGATAAACCGGGGAGAATATCCAAGACTGGGGGAAAACCAGGATGGCTTTTACAGACTCAGACGTCTCCAGGCGGACAGCGCCCTGGATACAATAGCCCAGCTGTTCTCGGTGCGTCTGCCGGGAAAGCTGAACATTTCGCCGGAGGAGATTCAGGTCCTCTCGCCAAGAAGAAAGGGAGAGCTGGGCACGGTGAATATAAACCGGCGCTTACAGGAGGTGTTGAACCCGGCGGGCATAGATAAGTCCGAAAAGCAGTTTGGCGATGCGATCTTCCGAGAGGGTGATCGGGTCATGCAGATACGCAATAACTATGATATAATGTGGAAGAACTACCAGAGCGGCGAAAGCGGAGCAGGCATATATAACGGAGACATAGGCCGGGTAGTTAACATCAACAATGAGGCTGAGACCATCACGGTGGACTTTGACGGGCGAGTGGCGGTTTTTGGCTTTGAATCTCTTGGCGAGTTGGAACATGCGTGGGCTATTACCGTCCATAAATCCCAGGGAAGTGAGTACAGGGCGGTGATATTGGCTATCAGCTCAGGCTCGCCCCTGCTTTTGACCAGAGGCGTGCTGTACACGGCGGTTACAAGAGCGAAAGAGTATATCATTATAGTAGGTGACGACCAGGTAGTCTATCAGATGATAGACAATGTGCAGCAGTCCAAAAGATGCACGGCCCTAGGGATAAGACTGGGAAGGCAAGGCGGATTGGAATGAGAGTAATCGACTGGATATTGGATTTGATATATCCTCCACGGTGTGCGTTTTGCCGCCGGCTGCTGCCGGACGGGGTCAGGGGAGTCTGCGCTTTTTGCGAAAAGAAACTACCCTATGTGCCGCACGACGCTCAGCAGCGGAGTTTCAAAAATATTGAAAAATGCCTTGCTCCTTTGTATTATGAGGGCAGCGTGCGCCAGTCGCTGCATCGTTATAAATTTTCCTCACTAACGGCCTACGCAGATATTTACAGTGAATTTATGGGAAAATGTATTGACGAAAACGGCATTTCCTGCGATATTATCACTTGGATACCTTTGAGCCGCCGCAGATTGAGAAAGCGTGGCTACGACCAGGCGGAGCTTCTGGCCCGGCTTATTGCCCGGAGGCAGGGGCTCAACTGTGCCCGTCTCTTGAAAAAGCTCAGGGACAATCCTCCCCAGTCCGGCACCGGCAGTCCGGAAAAGCGCAGGGCCAATGTGAAGGGAATATATTCCTGCACTGAACCTGAGCTGGTAAAGGACAAGACGGTGCTGCTTGTAGACGATATCGTCACCACCGGCGCCACTTTGTCGGAGGCGGCGGGAGTGCTGAAAAAGGCCGGAGCTGCAGGGGTGTACTGCGCCGCCCTGGCAAGAAGTGCGAGATAGGGCTTGCAATGGGGGAGCGTAAGATGAAAAAGATATGGGCATTTGTCCTGGCTGCTGCGCTGCTTATCCTGCCCGGCTGCGGAGGAAGCCCGGAGCCCGTAACAGCAACAGAAACCGAGACTGTCTTTTTAGAAAATGGAATTGCAGCGGCCGAAAGCGAGGCCCCAAATATTGCCGAGGCCCCCAGCCCAAACAGCTTTTATGACAGCCTGCCGTCTGAGTTTGTCTTCTCTAGTGGCGCAGGAGCTTGGATGACAGTAATGGAATTAAAGCCTGACGGCAGCTTTACTGGCAGCTTTTCTGATTCGGACATGGGGGTTACGGGGGAGGGCTATCCCAAGGGAACGGTATATAAATGCGATTTCTCCGGGAAGTTTTCAACGCCGGAGCAGCTGAGCCAGTATGTTTATTCCGCAGAGCTGGAATATCTGAACCTGGATGGGACGCCCGGAGACGTGTATATAGAAGATGAAACACGTTATATTTATTCCGAAGCATATGGGTTCGACAATGCGGGCACCTTCCTGTTCTATCTGCCGGGCTGCCCCTTGGAAGAAGTGGACGAAGCCTTCCTCTCCTGGGTACGTATAAACAGTTCCTCCGTCCCACCCGGCGTGTACGGGATCTACAATGTAGGAGGAATGACTGGTTTTTCCGGCACAGACCGGGACGATGCCTGGATAAAGGAATTTGCATATAATTTCAGCGATTGCCGCTCAACGCTGATTCTCAGCTACAGCTCCGTCAGCCAACTGATTTTTCTGCCTGAGGCCGGGGCCGCCGTAATCTCTTTGAGCTTTGACTGGAAGGATGACGGCCAGAGAAGTTTCTTGGCCGACGATTTCAGGGGAACGGGCGAATATACTGTTGACCTGGACATCGGCGGAGATTTCAGGTCCGTGACGGTCACGGTGGAGAGCCTGTCAGGGCAGAGCCTGGAAGCCTGGGGCGGGACCTCAGACGGCAGGCTGTGCGCTGAATATAAATATAAAATGGAAAATCAGCTCTGAAGATAATTGTCTGTATATAGCAAGATAAAATCAAAAGTATAGAGGAGACACATATGAATCTTTTTGAGAGAGATATTGCCGTTGATATGGGCACATCTTCTACCCTGCTTTTTGAGCAGGGCAAGGGCGTCGTGGCCAGGGAACCCACAGTAGTGGCCGTTGACAAGTTCAGCGGCAGGATACTGAAGATCGGCCAGGACGCACAGAAGATGCTGGGCCGCACTCCCGCCAATATCGTGGCTATCCACCCCATAAATGCCGGCGTCATCTCTGACTATGAGATAACTGCCCAGATGCTGAGAGAGCTGG